>NZ_JAGAVR010000103.1:0-6908 GCF_017941855.1 Turicibacter sp.
GTAACTATTCAGCCTAGTAGAAAAGAGTATCACAAAAAGGAGTGCTCATTTAGTGAAGTACTCCTTGTGAATGTTATGAAAATTGAATCGTATTTCCCATTAAAATGGTTTCAATACTTTCGATAATATTTAATCCTTGCTTTTGACGAGTAGAGATGAAACCTCTGATTCGGGCGAAACAATGAGCACCTTTTTCTGTTCGGAAACATCCGGATATTTTTTGTTTAGTTTTAGTCATTCGGACATCACGCTCAGCTAAATTATTATCAAACGGAACTTCAACTTGATACAGAAATTCTAATACTTCTTCTTGTCGTTTCGATAAACGATTGAGTAATCGAACGGAATCCGTATTCTTTTCATGCAGTTTTAAAGGATTCTCACGGTAACCCTCTTCGATGATTTGTTGGTATCGTTTCTCAAACTCCTGTATTTTAGATAAGGGTAAAGGATATTCCGTCTCTTCTGAATAAGTTTTAGCTTCAAGTAATAATTTCGTCATGTTTTTTGCCCACTGTTGGTTCTCAAAATCGATGATTCCTTTAAACTCTCTTAAATGATGAACGTTACATAAAGCATGCGTACAATCATCATATTTAAAATACGGGGTCCAATGGTCATGGATGACGGTTCCTTTGAAAGAGGGAAGAATGCCATTGGCTTCAATTGCTTGAGAGCCACGCTTTTCATGAACAAAGTAATGCGTGAATTTTTGATTTGAAGTCACGTGAAGCCAGTGTCTCTTTCCATTGACATAACAGCCTGTTTCATCTAAATGAAGATGATTTGATGCCAAAAGATTTTCTTTGATTGAAGCTTCAGTCGTTTCTAATAACTCATCACATCGTTTCGTCATATTCACCAGTGTTCCTTGGCTGATGGTCGCTTTGAAAATATCTTGAGTCAATTGTTTCAGACGGTTGAAAGGAATCAATTGATAGTGACTGAAATAAGTTAATACACTTGTTAAATGTGGCCCATATTGTGTCGGTTGTGTGACATGTTTCGGAAATAGTCCTTCATTTTTAAAGTGACAGTTAGGACATACTTTAATTTGGGATTGATGCTCAGTCACTTGAAGCCTTAAGCTCGGTAAATCAAAAACTTGACGTCGAATCGTTTTTTGAGGTTCAACGTTTTCTAAACAACACCCACACCCTTGGCAAGTTTTCGGATGATGTGTGACGACAAGATCCGGATCTTTTACCATTTTTAAGGTTGAACCTTGATGCCCGACTTGACCACCCGTTTTTTTATTTGAAGGTTGACGCAAACTTTTTGTCTTTTTAAAACCATCGGTTGACGGAGGTAAGCTACTATTTTGACTGGTTTGATTTGATTGTTTTTCAAGTTTCTTAAGGCGAGCATCTAAATCTGAAACAGTCTGAGATAACTCAGAGATTTGAGTGGAAAGTCCTTGAACTAAACTAATAACGGATTGAATCCCCTCCTGATAAACTTTAATGATTTCAGATTCTGACATGAGATGACACCTTCTTCTAAAGTTGGAATAGTAAGGATATTATAACGTGAATCTTACAAATAGGTAAGTTATTCACGAGAGCTACATATCATTAACAAAAACACCAAGAAACGGAATTCGTTTACTTGGTGGCTGAATAGTTACAAATGAACTATAACTAAATTTTTTTCTTTAAAAATTTAAAGAGAGGGGGAAAATAAAAACCTGATGAATTCATCAGGTTTTTATTTTATTATTTAACAGCAGTCATGTGTGCAATGACTTCGATGACTTGAGGGGTAATGTAGAATAAAGCTGTTCCAATTACTAATCCTTTTGTTGCATCTTTTAACATTTGAATTTGTTTCATTTCAAATTCCTCCTTTGGTGTTTTTAATTAACCCCAAAGGTTTTACAGGCCTTCTTCCTATAAAACGCATATTGCGTTTAAACAAGAAAAATAAACAGAGCCTAGTGGCCGCGTTTTCTCATTAAGGTGAGAAATTAGCCTTCATATTGGTTTCTGTGAAGAGTTTTACCTCATCATTTATGTTTGCAATCTGAGCTCTATTTATGAAAAAGCGCTCGTAATTAACTTATATGGTAATTACTTTCTTTTTGTGAATGCTTCCGGCGATTATCATTCCCGACGATAATCAATAACAACACATAAAGAACAGTACGTGGAAATTGTTCTTTTCCTTCAACCTCGAAACATTCCTTGTCTTAACGCAAGGGGTTGAGTGAATAGAATATCATGTTTTGATAGATTAAACAATATAAAAAATGAAAAAATTATAATTTGGCTAAAATAGAAATTCCATCCATGATGAAATGATCAATCATGGTTGCCATTTCAGTTGAACTCATATCCATTCCATTATTAAACCACTGTTCAGTTACCCCTAAAACACCATTTAAAACGAATGATAAAAAGTAACAGTAATGAGGACGTGAAGTGTCCTTATAAATCATATTCATTAAATCAAGTCCCATTGTTTTAATTAAATATTGAAGTTTATTGAGAAAAATTCCTTCTGATTGTGAGTGTAATAAAACTTCAAATAAGTCACGGTTATCTTCAATATATGAGAATAATTCATCTAATAATTCATAACAGGATGGCATATTGATTTTGCATCGATAATCTAGCATCATCTCTTCAATGGCTTGTAATGTTTCGTCTTCAATTTTAGAAAGGAGATCGTAGATATCAACATAATGTAAATAAAAGGTTCCTCGATTTAAGTCTGCTCGTTCTGTGATATCTTTAACGGTGATATCTTTAAATGGTTTTTCGTGCATCAACTCAATTAAGCTTTGTTTAATTAATTGCTTTGTGCGACGTACACGGCGATCTTCTAATTTCATGCTTCAATCCTTCCTCCCAATAATATTAATCAACAGATTCTGCCTTATTGTTGATTAATCGACACGAAAATGAACATTGAGTATTGTATCTCACTTTGAAGTCCATCATAATAGAGTTAATGATAAAAGTCAATCAACAAAGAGGAGTGGGTGAGATGAAGAACTATATTACTTTTAAAGATGTAAAGAAAGTTTATAAGATGGGCGAGGTTGAGATTGAAGCCTTAAGTGGTGTTAATTTTTCAATCGATAAAGGTGAATTCGTCGTTGTTGCTGGAGCCAGCGGAGCCGGTAAAAGTACGGTACTTAATATTTTAGGTGGAATGGACACTGCAAGTAGTGGGACAATTTCAGTCGGTGGGAATGAGATAAGTAATTATAATAATAAAGAGTTAATCACTTATCGTCGTCATGATATTGGATTCGTTTTTCAGTTCTATAACTTAGTTCAAAACTTAACCGCGATTGAGAATGTCGAGTTAGCAACACAAATTTGTGAAAATCCATTAGATGTGCATGAAGTATTAGAAGCAGTTGGGCTTGGTCATCGTAAAAATAATTTCCCCGCACAAATGTCAGGTGGAGAACAACAACGTGTCGCAATTGCACGGGCACTCGCTAAAAATCCAAAATTATTACTGTGTGATGAACCAACAGGTGCATTAGACTATAATACCGGGAAAGCAATTTTGAAATTATTACAGGATACATGTCGTAATATGGGGATGACCGTTGTGATGATTACCCATAACTTAGCCATCGCACCAATGGGAGATAAAGTAATCCATGTTCGAAATGGAAAAGTCTCAAGTATTGAAATCAATGAAAATCCAACTCCAGTCGAAAGGATTGAGTGGTAATCATGAGTAAGAGTTTAACAAAAGATACCATTCGTGATATTAAGAAATCGATAGGTCGTTTCTTATCTATTCTCATGATTTGTGCCTTAGGGGTTGCCTTTTTCGTGGGAATTAAATCATCACCGCTATCTATGGAAAAGACGGTTGATCAATATTATGATGACTATAATATGATGGATTTAAGACTTGTTTCAACCTTTGGTTTTACACAAGAAGATGTCAATGCCCTTGCCAAGTTAGAAGGAATTGAAGGGATTTTTCCAACTTATTCACAAGATGTATTAACGAACTATCATAATCAAGAGTTAGTTTTAAAAGTTCATGCATTGCCAATTGACTTAAGTTTAGATGATCCGAATTATATTAATCAAGTCCGTGTCATTGAAGGGCGACTACCTGAGAAATCAGGAGAGGCGGTTGTTGAACGAAATGCCTATTTTGAATCAATCGAGATTGGTTCAACCATTACCCTTGAATCAGGAACAGACACAGCATTAAGTGATAACTTGAAAACAACAGAATATACCGTTGTCGGAATTGTTGAGACGCCCTATTATTTATCATTTGATAAAGGAAGTACGACAATCGGAAATGGTGAGATCTCAAGTTTCATTATGATTCCACAGGAAGATTTTAAATTAGATATTTATACTGAAATCTTTGTCACAGCAAGTGATGTTTTAGCACTTGATACATTTAGTAAGAAATATGAGGAGGCGCTGAAACCACTTATTTCTTCTATTGAAACATTAGCAGATACGCAAACTCAAAAACGTTACGATGAAGTTTTTACTGAGGCTAATGAGGAATTAGATAAAAATCGTCAAGAATATGAAGAGAAAAAATCAGAGGCTTTAGAACAATTACAAAAAGCTGCTAATGAGTTAGAGGAAGCTAAAACAACGATTGAGTCAGGAAAATCGGAACTTGCTTTAAAGAAAGCAGAATTTGAACAAACCATTGCTGACGCTAAAAAACAAATCGCCAATGGAGAAGCGCAGTTAATAAAAGGTGAAACTGAATTTAATCAAGCTTATAATGAGTTTTATGCCAATAAGGAGAGTGCTTGGGCAAAAATTGAGGAAGCCAAACAAGAAATTAGTCAACGTGAAGAACAATTAAATCAATTAAAAACAGCCATTGATCAAATGAAAGCTAGTTTAGAAAGTCCGATGCTCACTGAAGAACAAAAGGCTGGGATTCAGGCTCAATTAACGCCACTTGAAGAACAGTATCAAAGTGGAATAACTGCGTTAGCAGCTGGAAAAGCAGAACTTGAGCAAAATGAACAAGCTTTAATTAACGGGGAACAACAGTTGTTGACAACGAAGCAAACACTTGTGGCTTCTCGTCAGGAATTAAATACGCAAAAAGCTAATCTTGAAGATGAAATAGCTAAAGCGAATCAACAATTTGACAAGGCTGAAGCGGAGCTTACAAAAGGAGAAGCTGACTTAGCTGAAGGTCAGAAACAGTATGAGGAAGCTAAAGCAGAGGCTGAAGCAGGATTTGCCGAAGCTGAAGAAAAGTTAGCTGATGCCAAGCAACAGATTGAAGATATTGCTCATCCTGAATGGTATGTTTTAGACCGTAATAAACATTATTCTTTTGTTGATTATAAAGGAGCAGCTGAAAGTATCCATGCTATTTCTCAAGTGTTTCCAGTTTTCTTCTTTATGGTTGCTGCGCTCGTTTGTTTAACAACGATGACACGAATGGTTGATGAGCAACGAATGAATATTGGAACGTTAAAAGCATTAGGATATGGTAAGTGGAAAATTGCTTCTAAGTTTTTAATTTATGCTGGTTTAGCAAGTGTAAACGGAAGTATCATTGGAGCAGTTGTTGGAAACTATGTTTTTCCAACTGTTGTAATTGATGCGTATTCAATGATGTATGTGTTACCAGAAACGATTATTGTCTTTAGTTGGTCACTTATTTTAACAGCATTGTTAATTGCAGTTGGAGTCACAACCTTATCAGCTTATTTTGCTGTCAATTCAGAACTTGTTGAAACCCCATCTATCTTAATGAGGCCAAAAGCTCCAAAAGAGGGGAAACGTATTTTACTTGAACGTATTCCATTTATTTGGAATCGCCTGAGCTTTATTGGAAAGGTAACGGTTCGAAATATTTTCCGTTATAAAAAACGTTTCTTTATGACAGTGTTTGGAATTGCAGGATGTACAGCTCTATTATTAACAGGATTTGGTCTAAAAGACTCGATTCGTACGATTGTGGATAAACAATTTGGAACGTTATTCCTATATGATATGACATTAACGTTTAATCGTGAAAGTACGGAAGAGGATCAAGCTAATGTAGTAAGCTCTTTAAACAAGGATGAACGCATTGTCGGGTCACTTTTAACAACGAGTGAAAATGGTAAACTATTGGCCAACGATGAAGAAAAAGATATTACGATTTTTATTCCTGAGAATTTGGATGACTTAAGTCAGTTTATTCATTTCCAAAATCGTAAAACAGCGATGGATTTTAGTTTAACTGATGAAGGAGCTATTTTGACAGAAAAGATAGCCAAACAGTTAAATGTTAAAGTTGGCGATCACATTACACTTGAAAATGCTGATGGAAAAAAAGTCGAGGTTTTAATTTCAGGAATTACTGAGAACTATATTTCTCATTACATTTATTTATCAAAATCATATTATGAGCAATTATTTGATAAACAATTAAGCTTTAATCAGTTAGTTGCTATTTCTTCTCTAGAGGATGAGGCTATACAATCTGATCTTTCAAGTGAGCTAATGGCTTTAGAGGAAGTCAGCGGTATTAGTTGGGTTTCAACGTTAAAATCAAGCTTTAATGATATGATTCACAACTTGAACTACGTCATTATCTTATTGATTGTCTCAGCTGGAGCTTTAGCTTTTGTCGTATTATACAACTTAACGAATGTCAACATTTCTGAGCGTATGCGCGAAATTGCCACAATTAAAGTGTTAGGATTTTATGATAATGAAGTATCTGCTTATATTTATCGTGAGAACATTATTTTAACCTTAATTGGAACGTTCGTTGGGCTTGGATTAGGGGTGTTGCTACATCTATTTGTTATGACAACAGTTGAAATGGATATGATGATGTTTGGTCGCCAAATTCGTGGATTAAGTTATGTGTATGCAGCGGGATTAACCTTTGTATTTGCTGCACTTGTTAACTTCGCGATGTATTATAAATTAAAACGAGTAGAA
>NZ_JAGAVR010000104.1:0-84642 GCF_017941855.1 Turicibacter sp.
ACGACGACGAGCTAAAACATTGCGTCCTCCTGGTGTTGCCATACGAGCGCGGAAACCATGAGTTTTTGCACGTTTACGTTTGTTTGGTTGCCAAGTACGTTTCATCTATAACACCTCCTAAGAGTTTTATACCATAGCATAATTCAATATTATAGTCAATCTAAACTGTAAAGTCAATGATTACTTTTTGGATATCGTGTCGTCTACTGTGGACATGTGAATAGATTTTACTTAGACGATAGAATTAAAAAGTATTCCACAATATTATTCACAATTCGACACGTTGTTTATACCTTACTCTGTGGATATTGGGGATAAATGACGAAAACATTGGTGTTACAGGCTTTTTAGCTTGTGGTTATCCACTGCACATTGTCGAAAAGTGTTGCAGATTGTTGAAGAAAAACACATATCCACAAGGTTGTTTATAACTTTTTGTTGATTTTTTACACATTGTGGACTTTTTTAAGTTTTGGTTATGCTATAATGTTGATAGAAGAGACTTTCGGATGAGGTGTATGTGGTGGAAAAATATCAACGAATATGGGATGATGCTATCAACCGACTGAAATCTAATATTTCTCAACAATCATTTGATATGTTTTTTAGCACTCCCAAAAAAGTATATAAAGTAAAGAATAATAAAATGTATGTGATTGTTCAAAATAACCATGAACAATTTATGCTAGATAAATTTTATTTAAAAGAACTTGTGGAAATGATTGCCGAAGTATCCGGATTTAATTATGATGTTAAATTTATTACAAATGACTATGTAAAAAATGATCAGCAAGCATTTGATTTAACAAAACCGGATCCAAATCTTCCAAAATATTATAGAGGGAATTTAAATACAACTTATACATTTGATCGCTTTGTTGCGGGGAAAAGCAATCGTTTAGCGTATATGATTGCTCTTCAGGTAGCGGAACGTCCTGGAGAGGTTGCCAATCCACTGTATATTTTTGGTGGGGTAGGACTTGGAAAGACACATTTAATGCAAGCCATCGGGAATTTTATTTTAGATGATAATCCATCATCAAGAATTTTATACTGTACCTCAGAAAAATTTATTGATGATTATCGTCACGCAACATTAGATAATAATTTTGAAGCATTTAAAGAAAAATATCGAAATATTGATGTTTTATTAATTGACGATATTCAATTCTTATCTAAAAAAGAACAAACTCAAACTGAGTTCTTCAACACGTTTAATGAGCTATACAATAATAATAAGCAAATTGTTATCACATCGGATCGTCCAGCATCTGATTTAAAGGATATTATGGATCGTTTAACTTCTCGATTTGAATGGGGATTACAAGCAGATATTCAAATCCCTGATACGCAAACAAGAATTGAAATTATGAAGAAAAAATTAGCTGGGGAAAACATTAATCTTGATGAGTTCCCAGAAGAAGTTTTAGAGTTTATTGCAAGTAAGTTTAATAGCAATGTTCGTACGCTTGAGGGTGCATTGAAACGTTTAATTTTCTATGCTACAATTAATAATTCAGATTTCACTATTGAATTAGCGAACGAAGCGTTAAGAGATTTATTTAAAGCAGAACAAAAAAATTCAAAAATTGATGTGAATAACATTATAAAAGAAGTTGGCGCATACTACGATGTATCAGTTGCTGATATTTTATCGAAAAAACGTAAGAAAAATATTGCTTATGCAAGGCAAGTGGCCATGTTCTTAACAAGGGAACTAACAGGAAGTTCATTCCCAAAAATCGGGGAAGCTTTTAGTGGACGCGATCATACGACAATCATGCATGGTTGTGAGAAGATTGAAAAAGAGTTAAAAGAGAGTACTGAATTAAAGAAAGCTATTAATGATTTAAAACAGGCTCTATCTTAATTTATAAACAGGCTTATGGATAAGATTCGACATTAAAGTATGAACTGTCCACAAGTTATCCACAACTAAAAACACCTACAGGAGGATGTTTTTAGACATTATCCCCTATATTCACAAACATTATTACTAAAATGGTTATAAAAAGATATAATATATAATTATATAGGAGTGATTAATTTGAAAATTAAAGTTGATCGTCAATTGTTATTAACCCAACTTTCATACATTAGCAAAGCAATCCCGACTAAAACACCTTTACCAGTGTTGACGGGTATTAAATTTGTTGTATCAGATGAAGGTCTTTATTTAACAACAAGTGATTCAGATATTACGATTAATACATTTTTACCGTTAGAAGTAAATGATACACAAGTAATCCAAATTGATGCTGTAGGTTCAATTATTATCCCAGGAAAATATTTTATTGAAATTATTAAAAAATTAAATGGAGATACAATTGAAATTAGTACATTTGAAGGAAACTATGTCACAATTAAATGTGGACGAAGTGAATACACATTAAATGGATTTGATGTTACTCAATATCCAAACATTGAGTTAATTAAAAATGATGATCCTATTCACATGGAAAAACAATTACTAAAAACAATTATTCGTCAAACGGTATTTTCAACAGCAAATAGTGAAAATCGTCCTGTGTTAACAGGGGTTAACTTCCGCTATGATGCAGATGAGTTAATGTGTGTTGCCACAGATAGTTTCCGTTTATCTAAAAAGACAGTTCCATTAAATAAATTACATGATTCATTTAATATCGTTATTCCAGGACGTAGTTTAATCGAGTTATCAAAAATTTTAGATGATTCACATAACTCGGTAGATATCTATTTAGCAAATAATCAAATTTTATTCCAAATTGGAAATATTTCATTCCAATCACGTTTATTAGATGGAATTTATCCAGAAACAAAAGAATTTGTTCCTACAACATTCGGAATTGAAATTAAAGCAAATTATCATGAATTATTAAATGCATTTGATCGTGCTGCTTTAATTGCTCGTGATCAAGTATCTAATGTCGTTAAATTAAATATTTTACCTGAAGAAAGTAAGTTATTAATTACAGCTCAATCTCCTGAAGTCGGAAAAGTTGAAGAAGAAGTTCAAGTAGAAATGATTTCCGGTGGAGAATTACGTATTGCATGTAGTGCACTATTTATTATCGATGCATTAAAAGCAATTAATAATTCAGATGTTATCATGAGTTTCAATGGAGATATGCGTCCATTTGTTTTAAGAGATAAATACGATGAGACAACAATTCAATTAATTGTCCCAGTACGTATGGAATAGTATTTAAAAGATTAGTGACATTTTGTCACTAATCTTTTTTTGTTTGTCCACAAGTTGTGGATAACTTTTAGAGTTGTTCACAGATTTGAAAACGATATTTTCCGATTTTTTTAGATAGAAAAAAGTATGATTTTACATTGGTATTATCACAAAATTAGAAGAAAATATTAAATATAGTCGAAAAAAAGATACTATTTTGCCTGTGGATAATGTGGATAAATTAAAAGAGTTAGATAAGAGAATAAAAAAAACGGTAGGAAATAAAGTTTCCCACCGTTTTTTTATTAAGATTTTTTAACTGATTGCATGAATTTTTTGATGACTGAATCTCCCGAGTAGTTTAAAACACCATTTTTATAAACTCGTGATCCGAAGGTTAGAATAATGATGATAACTAGTAGATTGAGTCCAATTGATAACCAAATCATTGGCGTTGAAACAGTCATGGTCGCGATTCGAAGTGGCATAATGTAAGGAGAAACAAATGGAATCATAGACATGACTTTGATAAATGGCGCTTCGGGTGAAGTCATTCCAAAAATTCCAATGTAGAAAGAAACAAGTCCAATGACCATAATTGGTGAAATAGCAATTTGATATTCTTCTACGGAACTAATGATTGAGCTTAAGATTAAGACACTAACGAGATAAACGAGGTAAGCGACAATTGCAAAGATAATTAGGTAAATAATAATTCGAGCTTTATCAGGTGATATCACCATTGAGACGGTATTCATAACATCTTCTGGGAGGTTTTTCATCATCGATTGAATGGAGATTGTAAATAGCACCATAAAGATAGCGAGTTGTGTTAAAGCATAGAAGCTGTTATACACAATTTTTCCGTAAAGCTGTTTGATTGGAGAAATTGAAGTAATGATAATTTCCATAACACGTGATGTTTTTTCTTCCATGATTTCTTGACCTGCATACACTGAGTACATGTATGAGAATAAGAAAATTAAGATGATTGAGATATAGGCAATTCCCATGCTCCCTAATGATTCTTCTGCTGATTGAGCTTTCTCATCAAGTGCAATTAAATTCATAGAAAATGGTCTTTGGATAAGTTCGGTTTGAGCTTCTGTTAAACCGGCAGTTTCCATTGCAATTTTTGAGTTATACCCTGATAAAATTTGTTCACCAATGGTATAGAATGAATTGTTGGAGAAATCATTGGCAACATATGTGGCAGATAATAGGTTCGTTTCATCATAATCGATAATGAAGTAAGCCGATATGTCGTTATTTTCGACGAGTTGGTTAAGTTCATCTGTTGAATCTGTACTTTGTTCAAGTAAGACATCTGAGAGAATACTATTAAAATCTTTTTCAAATTGTGAATAAAGTTGATTCGTTTCGTCCACAACATAAATTGTCTGAGAATAATCAAAAGTATCATTAAAGAAACTCATGATATTACCAAGTTGACTCACTAAAAAGCCGATGATGATTAAGAAGATGTTAAATCCAATAAAGGCTTTACTTTTAATTTTACGAAGATAGTTATATAAGACGTAGTTCCAAAATTTACTCTTCATATGCTTGTCCCACCTTTTCTATGAAAATTTCATGTAGTGAAGGTTCACACACGAGAAACTTTTCAATATGATGCTCAGGTTTTAAAGCATTAAAAATTGTTGAAACATACTCTTTATTATCGATTTTTAAACACCAATCATCTTGAACACGTGTGACTTCATTAACATGTGGAATAGCTTTTAAATAATCAAGAGTTAAATTTCCTTGAATCAGAATGGTTCTAGCATTATATGATTTTTTTATTTCTTTTAGATTACCTTGTAAAACAGTTTGACCTTTTCTCAAAATAGTAAGTCGATCACATAATGTTTCAATGTGTTCCATACGATGAGAGGAGAATATAATCACTTTACCTTGTTCTTTGAAGTTCATTATTTCTGTTTTCATCATTTCAAGATTGATTGGGTCAAGTCCTGTAAAAGGTTCATCTAGGATAATAAGTTCTGGCTTATGAATAACGGCGGTAATAAATTGAATTTTTTGTTGGTTTCCTTTTGAAAGTTCTTTAATTTTTTTGTTTTTATATTCCATGATTCCAAATTTTTCGAGCCAATAATCAAGTTCTTTATCAATTTCTTGTTCTTTCATACCTTTTAGTAAAGCAAGATAAGAAACTTGATTTTTAACGGTTAGTTTTTGTAGCAATGCTCTTTCTTCAGGTAAGTACCCAATGATATCGTTTGTTGATTCATTGATTTTGTGGCCATTCCAAGTGATTTCACCAGAGGTTTGATCATAAAGTCCTAAAATCATTCTAAATGTTGTGGTTTTACCTGCTCCATTTGCCCCGAGTAATCCATAGATTTCACCTTTTTTTAGATGCAGGTTTAAGTCTGATACGGCTTTTATATCATGAAACTCTTTATTTACATTTTTTAAAACTAGCACCGTTTTTCTCTCCTTTTCATGTAAATTCATGAAGTATGCGCCTTATGATTAAGTCATAGATATCAATATTATGATATATTTGGTATCAAATAACAATATTTGGATGATAATAATTCATAATTGCTTTTTATCCACAAATTTAATTTCTCATAAAATATTGAAGGATGTTAAAGAATTTTGTCTAAAACGAAAGAAATTTGTTTACTATTTGTGATACTAATGTTATTTTTATTGTTTATTGTCGAGTTTTAGATGTAAAATAAGAATAGTCTTTTTGAATAGTGTGAAGTTTAATGTTTACTGTAAGGAGTGAGCTTATATGATATATGATGTAATCGTTGTTGGTGGAGGTCATGCCGGAATTGAGGCGGCACTTGCCCCGGCACGTATGGGTTGCCAAACTTTAATGGTAACGGGAGATATTAATCGTATTGGTCATATGCCATGTAATCCAGCTATTGGGGGTCCAGCGAAAGGGATTGTTGTTCGTGAAATCGATGCCCTTGGTGGAGAAATGGGTGCTAATACAGATAAGACGCATATTCAAATGCGTATGTTAAACACAGGTAAAGGACCTGCTGTTCGAGCACTTCGTGCTCAAGCGGATAAAGTTGATTATCCAAAAGAAATGCAAAAAACAGTTCTTTCACAAGAAAATTTAGATGTTAAAGAAGCAATTGTGGATAACTTAATTGTTGAAGATGGAACTGTTAAAGGAATTACTTTAGAATCTGGGGAACAAATTTTTGGTAAAACGGTTATTTTAACAACAGGTACTTACATGCATTCTAAAGTCATGATCAGTGATGAGATTACATTAAGTGGACCTGATGGTGCTAAAACTTCGTTAGGATTATCTCAAAGTCTAAAAGATTTAGGATTTGAGCTATTCCGATTAAAAACTGGAACACCGCCTCGTGTTGCAACAGATAGTGTTGATTTTTCTAAAACAGAAATTCAACCTGGCGATGATGTTGTTCGTGCGTTTAGTTTTGATACAAAAGAACATTTACCACTTGAGGATCAAGTGCCATGTTATTTAACTTATACAAGTGGTGATACACACCAAATTATTATGGATAACTTAACACGTTCTTCAATGTATTCAGGAGTTGTTGAAGGGGTTGGACCTCGTTACTGTCCATCAATTGAAGATAAAGTGGTTCGTTTTAACGATAAACCACGTCACCAAATCTTCTTAGAACCTGAAAGTAAGCACATCGATGAAATTTATGTTCAAGGGTTCTCGAGTAGTTTACCAAGAGACGTACAAGAGAAAATGATTCGTACGATTGCAGGGTTAGAAAATTGTCGTATTGTGCGTTATGCTTATGCCATTGAGTATGATGCAATTAAACCTGTTCAATTATGGCCGTCACTTGAAACTAAATTAGTTAAAAATTTATATAGTGCAGGTCAAATTAACGGAACAAGTGGATATGAAGAAGCAGCAGGGCAAGGAATTATGGCCGGAATTAATGCGGCACTTCGAGTACAAGGGAAAGATCCATTAATTTTAAAACGTAGTGAAGCTTATATTGGGGTATTAATTGATGATTTAGTGACGAAAGGAACGTTAGAACCTTATCGTTTATTAACATCTCGTGCAGAATATCGCTTATTATTACGCCATGATAATGCAGATTTACGTTTACGCGAATATGGACATCAAGTTGGTTTAATTAATGAAGAAAAATATGCAGCCTTTTTAGATAAAAAAGCTCAAATTGAAGCTGAAAAAGAACGCTTATCTCAAATTAAAATTACTCCAAAAGGAAATACGAATGAATATTTAGAAAGTATTCCTTCATCTCCTTTAAAAGATGGGATTACAGCTCTTGAACTTTTAAAACGTCCAGAGATTACTTATCAACATATCCACAGTTTAATTGAAGAAAAAAATGAATCAATTTCTGAAGAAGTCATTGAGCAGGTTGAAATTCAAGTTAAATACGAAGGATATATTAATAAGGCTTTACAACAAGTTGAAAAACTTCATAAAGTTGAAGAAAAGAAAATTCCAGACTACATTGATTATGATGATGTTCCAAACTTAGCGATCGAAGCAAAACAAAAACTAAAAGATAT
This sequence comes from Turicibacter sp., assembly GCF_017941855.1. Lineage (NCBI taxonomy): Bacteria > Bacillati > Bacillota > Erysipelotrichia > Erysipelotrichales > Turicibacteraceae > Turicibacter > Turicibacter sp. Next base: position 7,703 of record NZ_JAGAVR010000104.1, read on the forward strand.
TCGTCCATTAACAATTGGACAAGCAACTCGTATTTCGGGAGTTAATCCGGCGGATATTTCAATCTTAATGGTTTATTTAGAGTCAGGGAAATTTAAAAAAACTAATTAATAAAAAAGAGTTAAGGAAGGACGCTTTCTTAACTCTTTGTCGAGTAAGGAGATGAAATAATGACACCACAACAATTTTATGAGGCATTAAAAGAATTTGGAATTGAGTTAACGGAAGAGCAAAAATGGCAATTACATCGTTATTTTGAGTTATTAGTTGAATGGAATGAAAAAATGAATTTAACTGGAATAACTGAAGTTAATGAAGTTTATTTAAAACATTTCTATGATTCGTTACTTGCATTTTTAATGTTTAAAGATATCCACAAGTGTGAATCTTTATGTGATGTTGGATCTGGAGCAGGATTCCCAGCTTTACCGGTGAAAATCGTTTATCCACATTTAAAGATGGATTTAGTCGATTCCCTAGGAAAACGTGTGAACTTTTTAAATCATGTTATTGCGGAAACAAAGCTTCAAAATATCAAGGCTTATCATTCACGTGCTGAAGAATATGCAGATAAACATCGTGAATCGTTTGATATTGTAACAGCACGTGCGGTTGCAAGATTAAATGTTTTATCTGAGTTATGTGTGCCTTTAGTTAAAGAGGATGGATTCTTTATTGCTCTAAAAGGTCAAACAGGTGATGAAGAATTAAAAGAATCTAAAAAAGCATTAGAAACATTTGGTGTGGAAATCATTGAAGTCAAACATATTGAGTTACCCGAAGAAGCGGGAACTCGAACTAATATTTATACAAAAAAATACAAAAAGACACCAAACAAGTATCCAAGAGCATACGGGCAGATTAAAAATAAGCCAATAAAATAGCATTAACTGTCAGTTGTCAGGACAAGACTTTATAAATGATAGAAAAAAGAAGAAAAATACGTTATAATTTAAACATTAATTCTTTTTTTATTTTACTATAAGGGGGACATAGGGTGTTTAGCTTTTTTTCGAAAGATGACTCGCACAATCAAGTAAAAGATGAAGTAACTCAATTACCTATTGCAAAAATTGTTCCGAATAAATATCAACCACGAAATATTTTTAATGACGAAAAGATTTTGGAATTATCAGAATCAATTAGGGAACACGGGGTTATTCAACCAATCGTGGTAAGAAAATTAAAAGATGGATATGAAATTATCGCCGGAGAACGACGTTATCGTGCATCAAAATTAATTGGATTAGATAAAGTTCCTGCTATTATTCGTGATTATGATGATAAAAAATCAGCATCAATTGCGATTGTTGAAAATATTCAACGTGAAGATTTAACGGCAATCGAGGAAGCTTTAGCTTACAAACAGTTAATTGATTTACATGGTATTACGCAGGCGACTTTAGCAAAACAGATGGGAAAATCTCAATCGACGGTTGCTAATAAAATTCGTTTATTAAATTTATCTGAAACGGTGCAACAGGCTGTTTTAGAACGTAAAATTACGGAACGTCACGCACGTGCATTATTAGTGGTAAAAGAGGAAGAGTTACAGTTAGAGTTATTAAATAAAGTGATTGAAAAGGATTTAAATGTATCAGAAACAGAACGTTTAATTGATGAGACATTAAATCCAGTTCAAAAGCCGACGAAGCCAAAAACAATTTCTCGTGTTCCAAGAGATTATCGTATTGCAATGAATACGTTTAAACAAGCAATTATGATGGTTGAAAAAACAGGAATGAAAGTTGCTCATGAAACAGAAGAATTAGAGGATTCTTATGTGATTAAAATTTCCCTTCCTAAAAATAAACATTAATAGAAAAAAAAACAGGATTATTCATCCTGTTTTTTTTCTATTAATAATTAGGGGAAAAAGTTGTAAGTTTGAGTTTAATAGTAAAAATGGGCTATAAATTTTGAAAAGTTAATACTAAATATCTTTTATTGTAAAGTTAATGATTTTGGGCAAGTTATTTGTAGATTTATTTTGAATGTAGAGTTATTCACAGGTGGACAAATTAGACGCCATTTTTTGATAAAAAATTAGGTATTGTTTATAATAATCCTATATATCTACAAGATAAGATTTTATGTATTATAAAAATCACAAAATACACAATTATCTGCTAAAATTTATTTTTAATATAATATCATTTCATGGTAAAATATTAACAAGTATGACTTTAGGAGGGTTAATATGGGGAAAATTATCGCTATAACGAACCAAAAAGGTGGAGTTGGTAAGACGACATCTAGTATTAACTTATCAGCATCGTTGGCTCACTTGGGACATAAAGTTTTACTTGTCGATATGGATCCCCAAGCTAACGCTTCTACAGGAATTGGGGTTTATAAAGGTGATGCTGAGTTAACTGTGTTTGATTTATTAGTTGATGAGATACCAACAAATCAGGTAATTTTAAAAACAAATGAAGAAAATTTATTTTTAATTCCATCTTCACAGGAATTAGCGGGATTTGAAGCGATGATTGTAATGGAAAAAGAACGTGAGTTTAAATTATTGCCGAAGTTAGAGCAGGTAAAAGATTATTTTGATTACATTATCATTGATTGTCCACCTTCACTTGGATTACTAACTATTAATGCGTTATCTGCCGCAGATTCGACATTAATTCCAGTTCAATGTGAATATTATGCATTAGAGGGATTAACGCAGTTATTAAATACAATTCGTATTGTTCAAAGACGTTTAAATCGAAATTTATCAATCGAAGGTGTTTTATTAACGATGCTTGACCGTCGTACTCGTTTAGGACTTGATGTTATTAACGAAGTAAAACTATATTTTAAAGAAAAAGTTTTTAATACGATTATTCCACGTTTGGTTCGTTTAAGTGAAGCACCATCGTTTGGAAAATCAATTATTGCCTATGATGAAAAATCGTCTGCTGCTCAATTTTATGTTGATTTAGCTAAAGAGGTGGTTAAGAACAATGTCGACTAATAGATTAGGAAGAGGTTTAGGTGCCTTATTTCAAGAACATGATATTGAAAGTATTGAATCTTTTGAGCAAGTAAAAGAAGGAGAAGTTGTTCAGCAGTTAGATGTGAAAACACTTCGTCCAAATCCTTATCAACCACGTAAATATTTTGATGAGACTAAGATTAATGAATTAGCTCTTTCGATTAAAGAGCATGGAGTATTTCAGCCGATTATTGTTAAAAAAGACATTAAAGGTTACATCATTATTGCAGGGGAACGTCGTTTTAGGGCTGCACAAAAAGCAAATCTTCAAACGATTCCAGCTATTGTTCGTGAATTTAACGATCATTTAATGATGGAATATGCTTTAATTGAAAACTTACAACGTGAAGATTTAACGGCAATTGAAGAAGCGGAAGCTTATAAAATGTTGATGCAAAAGTTAGATTTAACACAAGAAAGATTAGCTGAACGTATTGGAAAAAGTCGTGCTTATATTGCAAATACGATGCGCTTATTACAATTACCACGTGTTGTTCAAGATGATATTGAAAATAATATAATTTCAGTAGGACATGGAAAAGTTTTAGCTGGATTAAAAGATGAAGATTTAATCATTAAATTTGCGAATGTTATTAAAGAAAAACAAATTTCAGTTCGTGAATTAGAAGATTTAATTAAAGACGCGTCAATTAATCAACCGGAAATAGAAAAGAAAGTAACGAAAGTATTAAATCCACATCTAGATTATGTTAAAACGAATCTAGAGTCTTATTTCGGAACGAAAGTTAAAATTAAAGAAAAACAAGGTAAGGGTCAGATTATTATTAACTATAATGATCTTGATAACTTAAATCATTTACTCGAGATAATGGGTATAGAATTATAATAGTAAGGAACGATAGAATTGAATTTATTTTTAACTAATTCAGAGCAAGCAATGTCAACAGCAGATGGTATTGCTAAATTCTTTTCAATGGACAAAATTGAAGAATTTTTAGTTCAATTTGCTTTTGATATTTTTACTGTGATTGCGATTATCATTGTTTTATCAATTGTTCGTCGCATTGGTAAGAATATTATTAAGCGTGCATTCGCTGTTAATATCGATAAATTACAAAAGATGACAGGTGGAACGAATCGTCGTAAAGGGACACTTGAGAGTCTTGTTTTAAATATTTGGCGTTATATGATTAATATTATAGGATTAATTGCCGTTTTAGGTGTATTTGTTCCGATTCAAACATTATTAGTAGGGACAGGAAGTTTTGCAGTTGTCTTTGCATTTGCTGCTAAAAGTATGCTTGACGATATTGCAATGGGATTTTTCATTGTGTTTGAAGATTTATTCTCAGTGGGAGATTTTATTGAAGTTGATGGAGCAACAGGTACAGTTGTTGAGATTGGATTACGTTCTGTTAAGATACGCGTTTTAACAGGAGAAACAGTTATTATTCCAAATGGTAATATTAATAAAGTTATTAATCATTCCATTTCAAATGGGCAAGCAGTTGTTGATATTAGTGTAGCTTATGAAGCGGATTTAAATAAAGCTTTATCTACACTTGAAGAAGTTGCGACGCGTACATTTGATTTATATGATGAGATTATTAAAAGACCAGTAGTACTTGGGGTACAAGAACTTGGGGCATCTGAAGTGGTTATTCGTATGATCGCTGAAGTACAGCCGACGACACAGTGGCATATTCAACGTGAATTACGTAAGATAATCAAACTAACTTTTGATGAAAAAGGGATTGAAATTCCATTCCCACGCATGGTTGTATACCAACATAATGGAGGCAATGCAGTCAATGAATAATATTGTATTTGGACTTAATGATATTGTTGAAATGAAGAAACAACATCCTTGTGGGACAAATCGTTGGCAAGTGATTCGTTTAGGGGCAGATATTAAGATTAAATGTTGCCATTGTGAACGCACTTTGATGATGCCAAGACCTGAATTTAAGAAGAAAATTAAGAAAGTTTTAGTCTCTGCAAGTGAAGCTGTAAATGAATAAAATTGTACTGTAAAAGTTAGGTTTGCAGTAACTAAAAAAAAGCGTTGAAATCACTGATTTCAACGCTTTTTATTTTGGAATGACGTGTTAAAAAAATGTAAAATATGCTATAATATATATAGAAAGAAAAAGGTGATTAAACATGCAAACTGAAGTATTTATTACGAGCGAGTACATTACTCTAGGACAGTTTTTGAAGTTTGAAAACATCATTGAAAGTGGAGGAAATGTAAAGTTCTTCTTAGAAGAAATTCCAGTCTATATTAACAATGAACGTGATAATCGTCGTGGACGAAAACTTTATCCAGGTGACGTGATTGTAATTGATGAAGTTGGCGAATTTGTCATTGTCGCTGAGTAGATAGGAAGATTCTTTTGTTTATTAAAAAACTAGTTGTGAAACAATTTAGAAATTATGAGAATGCTTGTGTAGAGTTTAAGAAGAACATCAATATTATTATTGGAAATAATGCACAGGGGAAAACGAGTTTGATTGAGTCGATGTATGTTCTCTCCACGACGAAATCCCATCGAACGAGTAAAGATTCTCAGCTTATTTTATTTGGTACCGATTTTGCCCGTATTGAGGCCGATATTAAACGCGAACAAGATGACTTTTCTTTATCCCTAGTCCTTTCTAAAAAGGGCAAAAAAGCTAGCTACAATGGTATTGTTCAAAAGAAATTGAGCGACTATGTAGGTAAGTTAATTGTTGTTATGTTTGCTCCCGAAGATTTATCTTTAGTAAAAGGTGGCCCTCAATATCGAAGACGATTCATGGATATGGAGATTGGACAGTTATCGCCATCATATCTTTTTCATTTAGGACAATATTCAAAGCTTTTAAAACAACGTAATGAGTTGTTAAAACAGCTTCGTATAAATCGCCAGAATGAGTTGTTACTGGATGTTATAACTGAGCAGTTGGTTCCACATGCTGTTTATGTTTTGAATAAACGCATTGAGTTTTTAAAGCAATTGGAATCATTTTGCAAAGATGTTCATGGAGAAATTTCAAAACAAAAAGAAGAGATTCAATTAGACTACATCAATTCGTTTAAAAATATAGAATTGGATGAAGAATCTATTTTACAAAAGTATAGAGAGTTATATGATCAGGATATTCAGCTAGGATCAACTAATTTAGGACCTCACCGCGATGATTTTAGTGTTTCAATTAACGGGATTAATACCCATCAATTTGGATCACAGGGGCAGCAACGTACTGCATCATTGTCGATGAAACTTGCCGAGATTGAGTTGATTTATTCAGTTTTACATGAGTATCCCATTTTATTGTTAGATGATGTTTTAAGTGAGTTAGATGATACTCGTCAAACTCAATTGCTTAATACAATTAAAAACAAGGTTCAAACTTTTATTACAACGACGAATATTGATGGTATCGACGATGAAGTAATAGAATTAGCAGATATATTTACGATTAATAATGCTGAGATTAGGATAGGTGATAAGTATGACTCAAGAAACGACAACACAGCAGTATGATGCTAGTAATATTCAAGTCTTAGAAGGGCTTGAAGCCGTTCGAAAACGCCCTGGGATGTATATCGGTTCAACAAGTGGACGCGGATTACATCATTTAGTGTGGGAGATTGTGGATAACTCTATCGATGAGGCCTTAGCAGGATATTGTACAGAAATCAATGTAGCTATCACAGAAAATAACGAAATTATCGTAAAAGATAATGGTCGTGGGATTCCAGTCGATGTTCATAAGCAAACAGGTAAATCAACAGTTGAAACAGTTTATACTGTGTTACACGCCGGTGGTAAATTTGGTGGTGGCGGTTATAAGGTATCAGGGGGGCTACATGGTGTAGGTGCTTCTGTTGTTAATGCCTTATCAGAATATTTAGAAGTTACAGTTAGCCGCAATGGGAAAAAGTATTTCCAATCATTTGAAAAAGGAACTCCAATGAATGAATTACATGTGATTGGAGAATCGGATACAACTGGAACTGAAGTTAAATTTAAACCAGATCCAGAAATTTTTACTGAAACAACGGTTTATGATTATGATATTTTAAGAAATCGTATTCGTGAATTAGCATTTTTAAATAAAGGGTTAAAAATTACATTAGAAGATTTACGTTCTGAAAAACCACAACGACATGAGTTCCATTTTGAAGGTGGAATTAGTGAGTATGTAAGCTTCTTAAATAAAAATAAAGAAGTTATTCATGAAGATGTTATTTATGTTGAAGGAGAACGTGACGGAATTAGTGTTGAAATTGCTATGCAGTATAACACTGGTGTTGCAGGAAATATTTATTCATTTGCTAATAATATTAATACTCATGAAGGTGGAACACATGAAGCTGGGTTCCGTGCTGCATTAACGCGTATTATTAATAGTTATGCTAAAAAGGCAAACTTATTAAAAGGTGATGATGCTTTAATCGGTGAGGATATCCGAGAAGGATTAACTGCGATTATTTCAGCAAAACATCCAGATCCACAGTTCGAAGGGCAAACGAAAACGAAGCTTGGTAATAGTGAAGTTCGTCGTATTGCTGATAATGTGTTCTCTGAAGGATTTGAACGTTTCTTAATGGAAAATCCACAGGCTGCAAAATTAATTTTAGATAAGTCTTTAATGGCAGCACGTGCTCGTATGGCAGCAAAACGTGCTCGTGAGATGGTTCGTCGTAAATCACCACTTGAGTCTTTAGGGTTCAAGAGTAAGTTAGCCGATTGCCAATCACGTGATGCTAATATTTCTGAGTTATTCATTGTCGAAGGGGACTCTGCCGGAGGATCTGCTAAACAAGGTCGAGATAATAAATTCCAGGCAATTTTACCTCTACGCGGGAAAGTTTTAAACGTTGAAAAAGCACGTATTGATAAAGTTTATGCAAATAATGAGATTAAAAGTATGATTCATGCGATTGGAACGGGTGTTGGAGATGAATTTGATATCGAGAAAGCTCGTTATCATAAAGTTGTTATCATGACCGATGCCGATGTCGATGGAGCTCATATTCGTACGTTATTATTAACGTTCTTCTATCGTTATATGAGACCATTAATCGAGAATGGATATGTTTATATTGCACAACCTCCTCTATTCAAAATCTCTCAAGGAAAACGAATTGAGTATGCTTATTCACAAGAAGAATTAGAAGCTGTTATGGAAACATTATCAGCAACACCTCGTCCTAATGTTCAACGTTACAAAGGGCTTGGAGAAATGAATGCTGAACAATTATGGGAAACAACAATGGATCCTGAAGTACGTACGTTATTACAAGTTACTCTTGATGATGCTGTTGAAGCCGATGAAATTTTTGATATGTTAATGGGTGATCGTGTAGAGCCACGTCGAGAATTTATAGATGCTAATGCTAAGTACGTAACAAATCTTGATTTCTAATTTGAAGCAACATCTATAAGGAGGAACGAAAATGTCTGGATATGATCAAGTTAAACCACATAACATAGCAAAAGAAATGAAAACTTCATTCATTGATTATGCAATGAGTGTTATTGTATCGCGTGCTTTACCGGATGTTCGTGACGGTTTAAAACCTGTACATCGTCGTATATTATATTCGATGAATGATTTAGGAATGCACAGTGATAAACCATATAAAAAGTCTGCCCGTATCGTCGGGGACGTAATTGCCAAGTACCATCCTCATGGGGACTCGTCTGTTTATGATGCCATGGTACGTATGGCACAAGATTTTAGTTATCGTTATCCTTTAGTTGACGGTCACGGAAACTTTGGTTCTATCGATGGTGACGGAGCAGCCGCAATGCGTTATACAGAAGCAAGAATGTCAAAACTTGCGATGGAAATGATGCGTGATATTAATAAAAATACGATTGATTTCCAACCTAACTTTGATGGTGAAGAACATGAGCCAGTTGTTCTACCAGCACGTTTTCCAAGTTTATTAGTTAATGGTACAACTGGGATTGCAGTAGGTATGGCTACCAATATTCCTCCACATAACTTAACAGAGGTGATTAACGCCTGTTTAGCTTATATGGAGAATCCAGAAATCGATGTTTTAGGATTAATGGAACATATTAAAGGGCCGGATTTACCAACAGGGGCTTTAATTTTAGGGACTAAAGGTATCCGTAACGCTTATGAAACTGGTAATGGTTCAATTATGATGCGTTCAAAATGTGAAATTATCGAAGGTCATGGTGGGAAATATTCAATTTTAGTAACTGAAATTCCTTACCAAGTTAACCGTGAACGTTTAATTGAAAAAATTGCTGAGTTAGTTAAGGAGAAACGTTTAGATGGAATTACAGATTTACGTAATGAGTCTAACCGTGAAGGAACTCGAATTGTTATTGAATTGCGTAAGGATGTTAATCCACAGGTTATGTTAAATAACTTATTCAAATTAACTCAATTACAAGTTTCTTACGGAATTAATATGTTAGCTCTTCAAGATGGGCAACCTAAAGTATTAAACTTAAAAGAGATTATTGCAGCGTATATCAAACATCAGGTAGAAGTTATTGTACGCCGTACGCAATTTGATTTAAATAAAGCAGAAGATCGTGCTCATATTTTAGAAGGATTCCGTATTGCGCTTGATCATATTGATCGTATTATTGCAATTATTCGTGGTTCTTCAAATGATGAGGAAGCATTAAATAACTTAATTTCAGAATTCTCATTCTCTGAACGTCAAGGTAAAGCAATTCTTGAGATGCGTTTACGTCGTTTAACAGGTTTAGAACGTGACAAAATTGAGGATGAATATCAAAATTTAGTGACTTTAATTGCTGATTTAAAAGATATTTTAGCTAATGAGTATCGTGTACATGGTATTATCCGCGATGAGTTAACAGAAGTAATGATTAAGCATGGTGATGATCGTCGTACTGAGATTGTTCGTGGTTCTGATTTTGATATTGAGGATGAAGATTTAATTCCAGAAGAACAAGTCATTATCACATTAACGAATAATGGATATATTAAACGCCAACCTATCTCAACATATCGTTCTCAAAACCGTGGAGGACGTGGTGTCCAAGGTATGGGAACTCATGATGATGATTATGTAAAAGAGTTGCTATCAACTTCTACGCATGATTATTTATTATTCTTCACGAATAAAGGTAAGGTATATCAGAAGAAAGCTTATACTATTCCAGAATATGGTAGAACAGCTAAAGGATTACCGATTGTCAATATTATTGAAATTGCACAAGATGAGGAAATTAGTGCGATTATTCCAGTTAAAGAGTTCAATGAGAATGAGTTCTTATTCTTTGCAACTCGTACCGGAGTCGTTAAACGTACAACGTTATCAGCATTTGGTAATATTAGAACAAATGGTTTAATTGCTTTATCATTGCGTGAAGATGATGAGTTAATTGGAGTCAGAAAAACAACTGGTTCAAATGATATTGTTATCGCATCAAGTGGTGGTAAATTAGTATGGTTTGAGGAAGATCAAGTTCGTTCAATGGGACGTACAGCTGCCGGAGTTCGAGGAATTAACCTTGAAGAGGGAGAAGTTGCAGTTGGAATGGAAATCGTAACTGAGGATCAAGAAATTTTAATTGTTTCTGAAAAAGGATTTGGAAAACGTACTCCAATTAGTGAATATCGTAAAACTAGCCGTGGTGGAAAAGGTGTTAAAACAATTAATATTACAGATAAAAATGGTTCATTAGTTGCAATGAAAACTGTAACAGGTGAAGAAGATTTATTAATTGTAACGAATAAAGGTATTATTATTCGTACACCGATTAGCCAAATTTCACAAACAGGACGTGCAACACAAGGAGTAACGTTAATTCGATTAACTGATGATCAATTTGTATCAAGTGTGGCACTTGTTGAACATGAAGAAGAGCATACAGAGGAATTAGCAACTGAAAAGGTTGAAAATACCGAAGCTTCAGAAATTTTATTAGAAGAAAAAGAATAAACAATAGGTCTTATGCGCATATAATTAAATTTAATGAGACATAATAATATAAACTAATGTACATATGTGATGTCAGAATTCATATCAATAGATAAACCTATAGAAGCAGTATTAAATGTAAAAAACTACTGCTTCTGATATAATATTGACAAAAAAAATGTATAGTGTTATATTACAAGTAAATAATAAAGCATTGATTAGGATTAGTAATTTTCTTTCTATAGCATAGAGAGTCAGTGGTTGGTGTAAACTGATGTATAGGAGATTAAGAATCAACCTAGGAGCGGAATGAAGAAAGTCATTGATGAGTATTTATTCACGGTATAACCGTTATCTTTGTAAGGGGTCTCTAAATTGTTCCACGTGGAACAAGAGGCAACTAGGGTGGCAACGCGGGTTAATCTCGTCCCTAATTCAGGGACGAGATTTTTTTATTTTCTTTTAAATCTTTGAACTGAAATGGGATGTTGATGATTGAATTGATGCTAAATCATATTAGGAGGAATTGACATGTTAGATTTAAAATTAGTACGTGAAGATTTACAAGGTACAATTAAACGTCTCGAAACACGTGGTGGTGATTTTAGCTATTTAAATAAAATTGCTGAATTAGATGAAAAACGTAAAGAAATCATCTTAGAAGTTGAACAATTAAAGTCTAAACGTAATGAAACTTCAAAATTAATTGGTCAATATAAACGTGAAAAAAAGGATGTAACTGAATTATTAAGCCAAATGGATGGTGTTGGTGAGACAGTTAAACAATTAGATGAGCAATTACGTGTGATTGATGAAGAAATTAAAAATATTTTATTAGGAACTCCAAATGTTCCATGTGGAACAATAGCTGTAGGTAAGGATGAAAATGATAATGTTGAAATCCGTAAATATGGAGAACCAACTAAATTTGATTTTGAACCAAAAGCTCACTGGGATTTAGTAACTGACTTAGATATCATTGATTTTGAACGTGCAGGAAAAATCACTGGTAGCCGTTTTGCAGTTTATAAAGGATTAGGAGCTCGTTTAGAGCGTGCTTTAATTAGCTTTATGTTAGATTTACATACTGGTGATCATGGATATACTGAAATTCTACCTCCAGTTATTGTTAATCGTGCAAGTATGACTGGAACAGGGCAATTACCAAAGTTCGAAGATGATGCATTTAAATTAGTAGATAGTGATTATTTCTTAATTCCAACTGCTGAAGTACCAGTTACTAACTTACATCGTGATGAAATTTTAAGTGCTGATCAATTACCAATTAAATATACAGCTTATAGCCCATGTTTCCGTGCTGAGGCAGGTTCTGCTGGACGTGATACTCGTGGTATTATCCGTCAACATCAATTCAATAAAGTTGAATTAGTGAAATTCGTTAAACCTGAAGATTCTTATCAAGAATTAGAAAGTTTAACTGCTAATGCTGAAAAAGTATTACAGTTATTAGGGTTACCTTACCGTGTTATCGAATTATGTACTGGAGATATCGGATTCTCTGCTGCTAAGACATATGATATCGAAGTATGGTTACCATCTTATAATGCATATAAAGAGATTTCTTCTTGTTCTAACTTTGAAGATTTCCAAGCACGTCGCGCAAATATTAAATTCCGTCGTGATGCTAAAGCTAAACCTGAGTTCGTTCATACGTTAAATGGTTCTGGTCTTGCTATTGGACGTACTGTTGCAGCAATTATTGAAAATTACCAACAAGCTGATGGAACAATTGTGATTCCAGAAGTTTTACGCCCATATATGCGTAATGCAGAAGTAATTAAATAATTTGTATCTTAGTCAGAGGAGTACTGTATAGTACTCCTTTTTAATTTGTATAAACGCATTATTAGACATGAAAGTGTTTTGACAGTGAGATTAGATTAAAGTAAAATATTAGTATAATATACCAACTGAAGATGAGAGTGATAAGATGAAAAAACGGGGAATGAGTATTATTCTTATCATATTGTGCTTTATACCACTTATATCTGCATATGCGGGGGATATAAGCCAGATTATTTATCGGGTTTATGTTAATGATCAGATGATAGGTGTTTTAAGTGATATTGCAATATATGAAGAATATGAGGAAAAGAAGATTGAATCTTATCTAAATCACTATAAATTAGAGGATTTAATTATTCCTGATAATGTTCGAATTGAACAAGAGGTAACATATATTCCGCATATTCCGAAAGATGAGGAAGTCATCAATTATATTGATGAAAATGTTAAGTTTAAAACAAAAGGATATTATGTTAAAGTTGGTTCAGCTAATATGTGCGTAAAGGATGTTACTGAAGTTGAAAAAGAGATTGAATCATTATTTCAGTTATATATTTCTGAATCTGATTTAAAGCGTGTAAAGGATACAAATTTAAAGATTGAACCTCTGATGACTGAAGGAGAACAGGTTATTGGAATTAAATTTAGTCCAAGTGTTGAGTATTCTAGTTCTATTTGTAATATTGATGATTTAGTTACTAAACAGGAGATTGGAAATCTGATTTTAACTGGCGAAAAAGATCCTGTTAAAGTAGGTATTTTAGAAAATGATAGTACAATTGAAACTTTGGCATCATTAAATGATTTGAAATATAATGATTTCAAATTATTAAATTATCGTGTTTTAAGTAACCAGGCGATACCTTATGTTGGGCAAAAATTTAATGTTACGCCGATGATGCAATCCGTCCAAATTCAGGTTGAAAAAGAAGTTGTAAAGCAAGAAGTGATTGAGTATATAACTGAGACGATAGAGGATCCAAATCTTCCTGTGGGGGAAACATATACAGAGCAGGAAGGGTATAATGGTATTAAGCTGACATCTTACAAGGAGTCCTATATTAATGGAGAACAGGTTTCTCAAGAAAAGTTGAGTGAAAAAGTACTAAATGAGGCTCAAAATCGTATTGTTGTAAAGGGAACGAAGGAAATTCCGAGTCGTGGGACAAAGGATTGGAAATGGCCAACATCACGATATACGATTAGCTGTGCTTATTTATGCTATAGTGGTCATTATGCTTTAGATATTTCGGCTTATGTGGGACAGCCTGTTTATGCAGCTGATAATGGGGTTATCGTTCAAGCTGGCTGGAACGGGGCTTATGGATATAGTATTTTGATTAATCATAACAATGGATATTATACTCGCTATGCTCATTTAAGTAAGGTTGATGTATCTGTTGGACAAGTTGTGGCAGGAGGGCAATTAATTGGAAAGGCTGGTAATACGGGGAATAGTACAGGTCCTCATCTTCATTTTGAGATACGGACCAATACTGGATCCCAACCGAGTTATGCACCTAATCCAATGAGTTTTTATTAAAAAAAGTAGGTAGGCTTTCAATAGCCTACTTACTTTTTTTTATTTTTGAGTGCTTCTATGTGTTACCACTGGATTAGAAGTTATAAATCATGTTAAAATGAATAATCAGATAAATATCAAGGTTAAGATATAGGTTTCTTTAGAGAAAAAGGTGATATGATGAGAATATGTGTATTATCGAGCGGAAGTGTCGGAAATGCGACGATTATTGAAACAGAAAATACAGCAATATTAATAGATAATGGTTTATCATTAAAAAAATTACAAGAATTGATTAAAAAAAGTGGATTTGACGAAAATAAAATTAAGCATATCTTTATTACACATGAGCATGGGGATCATATTAAAGGTGTTGGTGTTTGTACACGTAAATGGAAGTTAAATGTTTGTGCAACAGCTAAAACAATTGATGAGATGCATCGCAAGGCGATTATTAAGCCAGGTGTTGAGAAAACGACGATTTTAGAGAAGAATGAATGGGCTGAATTTGATGATTTAATGATTATGCCATTTAGAACATCTCACGATGCTGTTGATCCTGTTGGATATATGATTAAAAAGGATGAAAAAGTACTAGTTTATATTACTGATACAGGGTATATTACAGGTGATATTTTAAAGACTTTACATAATGCAGATGCTTATATTATGGAAACGAATCATAATGTGGAGATGTTACAGATGTGTAATCGTCCGTGGTCGTTAAAGCAACGTATTTTGGATGATTGTGGCCATTTATCGAATGAAGATTCTGCTTATGCTTTAAGTCAGTTAATCGGAGATAAAACAAGACATATTTATTTAGCACATTTAAGTCAGGATGCAAATTTACCAGATTTGGCAGAAATGACGGTACGCCATATTTTAAAAGAAGAAAATGTTGATATGAATAAATTAAATTTACATATGACTTATCCGATGAATCCATCAAAGGTGATTAAATTATAAGGAGGAATAATAAATGTATACTTGTTTAGAGCATGTTGAAGAAGCAATGGATCGTTATTTAGATGAATACGGTAAATTACCTATTTTAGTGGAAGTTGAGTTACCTGAAAAATGTCAGTTTTGTAATCATTCAGCGGTTTATAAAATTATCGAAGGAATGATGGCTGATGAGGAAGATTTCGAATAGGATTTAACGTATAAAATTCCCTGTTAATCAGGGAATTTCTTTATGAATTGGAGGATATGATATGAACATCACGATTATTTCAGTCGGAAAGATTAAGGAAAAGTATATTAAACTTGGAATTGATGAGTTTTCTAAACGTTTATCACGTTATTGTAAATTAACGATGATTGAGGTTCCAGATGAGAAAACACCTGATAATGCATCAGAGCGCGAGATGGAATTGATTAAGGATAAGGAAGGAAAGCAAATTCTTTCTAAGATTAAAGATAATATGTATGTAATTGCGATGGATTTACAAGGAGAAATGAAGACTTCTGAGCAATTTGCGAAACAGTTAAGTAATTTAGCTCTAAGTGGTGATAGCAATGTGGCGTTTATTATCGGAGGATCTCTTGGATTATCAGATGATGTTAAAAAACGTGCCAATTACAAACTTTGTTTTTCAAAAATGACTTTCCCACATCAGTTATTTAAATTAATTTTACTTGAGCAAATTTATCGCACGTACCGTATTAATAATAATGAACCGTATCACAAGTAGGTATGTATATGTTCACATATATAAAGGGGCGTAAATGCAATGGAAAAGATATATCGATTAGTAGATTCTAGCGGAAAAGAATATGAAAGTAAGGTGCCGGGAAACTTTGGTGGTCATAAAAGATTGAAAATATATGGTCGATTAGATTGTAAATCTGCAGCTAGATATATTGAAAAAGGACAGTATGTACAGCATAGAGTATTTTTTGCAAATGAGGAGATTGCCATCAAGGCTGGTTATAGACCGTGTGCGAAGTGTATGCCGGAAGAATATAAGGAGTGGAAAAATAGAAAATAGGGGGTAAATATGAAGGTTGAATTTTTAAAGGCAGCAGAAGCTGATTTTGATGAGGTAGTTGATTTTGCAAACTATGTATTTAGTCATGATGGAGGCAAGACTGATTTTCCAAGTTTGTTACCTAAGTTATATAAGAAAGATTATCAGATGATGGAATATCACTATCTTGTAAAGGAAAATGGAAAGATAAAGGCTTTAGTAGGGGCATTTCCGATGGAGCTTAGTGTTTTAGGTCAGACGTTAAAGGTTTTTGGTATCGGTACGGTGTCTGTTCATCCTTATTCACGAGGATGTGGGTATATGAAGCAGTTAATGAATATGGCGTTAGGAGATATGAAAGAACAAGGATTCCATTTGAGTTGTTTAGGGGGAAAAAGACAACGTTATGAACATTTTGGATATACGCCTTGTGGGCAAAAACTTTCTTTTACGTTAAATAATGAAAATATTAAATATAGACTAAATCATTATGTTAATGAAAATCTTATTTTTAAGGGAGTAACTGATGATATAGAACAGGCCTACGAGCTTTATAATAAAGCACAGTTTAAGGTTACTCGAGAAAAATCAGTTTTTTTAGATTGGTTAAGGTCTTGGGATTTTAATGTTTATTTTGTTTATGAGTGTAATCATTTTATTGGTTATGTTGTTGTGAACAAAGAAAATACTTATATTAGTGAGTTAGTTGTTAAGAATGATGAGGATTATATTCGTGTTTTAGCAACTTATATTCATAACAATAAGGCGGATTTCGTGAATTTTGAGTTGCCTGTTTGGGAGAAACAAAAGATAAAACAGTTAACTCAGGTTGCAGAAGATGTCACGCTCCATCACGCTTATCAGTTTAATGTGTTGAATTATGAAGAGATTATTGCACAGTTGTTACATTTTAAAGCCAGTTATGCTGATTTGATCGATGGGGTGTTAAGTTTTGAAGTTTTAGATTACGGTATGTTTGTCATTTCGGTAGAAAATGGAGAGGTAACGGTTAGTAAGTTTGAGGGAGAGTGTGATGTGTTGCTTAGCCATATTGAGGCGATGCAGCTATTCTTTTCACCTTTTGGACAGCATTTGGTCGATGATGAGTTATTCAATCATTTGATCCATTCCTGGTTCCCAGCACCTTTATTTATGCCGACGCAAGATAAGGTTTAAAAATATAGTTTTCGTTATCATAAATTTTCTAGGAAAAAAATAAATATATAATGAGACTAGATTCAGATTTTGAGTCTAGTTTTTTGATTATAAATGGATAAATAAAGATTAAGTAGAAAATTTATCCTTTAATGTTGTAAAATTAAATTGATAGGATTATCGGAATCTAATGATTTAATATAGGGGGGAATTTATGACTGAATTAATGATAATTAGTGGGATTGTATTAATTATCTGTATCACTTCGAGTAAAGTATTGTATAAGTTTGGGGTGCCGATGCTACTTATATTTATGGTACTCGGGATGCTATTTGGATCAGATGGACCTGTTGGAATTTATTTTGATGATTATGAATTAACGAGTCAGTTATGTTCTTTGGCATTAGTTTTTATTATGTTTTATGGAGGATTCGGAACCAAGTGGAAGATGGCTAAACCGGTAGCTGTCCCATCTATCATGATGTCTACACTCGGAGTCATGATGACTGCGGGGTTGACCGGTTTGTTTTGTCATTTTGTTATAAAAACAACGTTATTAGAAGGCTTATTAATTGGTGCTGTGGTTTCTTCTACTGACGCGGCATCGGTCTTTGCTGTATTGAGGGCGCAACGTTTAAATTTAAAGGGATCTTTAGCCTCACTTTTAGAAATTGAAAGTGGAAGTAATGACCCAATAGCGTACATGATGACAGTTTTGATTCTTACGATGATGAAAAGTTCTAGTAGCCTTACCATTGGAACGGTATTAGGTAGTGTTTTAACACAAGTTTTAATAGGTGGAATTATCGGAGTTATTAGTGCGAAGGGAACGGTTTATCTATTACGACGATCGAAGTTTGAGATAGAAGGTTTTTATACCATTTTTGTTACAGCAATCGCCATTCTTTCGTATGCATTAAGTGAGTATCTAGGTGGAAATGGATATTTAAGCGTCTATATAGCCGGAATAATTATTGGGAATAGTGTTATTCCTCGTAAGAAAAGTATGTTTCACTTTTTTGATGGAATCTCTTGGATTATGCAAATTGCATTATTTTTTATGTTAGGTTTATTGTCTTTTCCATCTAAATTACCGTATGTGAGTGGGAAGGCAGTTGCTATTTCGTTGTTTATGATATTAGTTGCTCGTCCATTAGCCACGTTTACCATTCTTAGCCCTTTTAAATTTACAATGAAGGAAAAGTTGTTTATCTCGTGGGTAGGATTAAGGGGGGCAGCATCGGTTGTCTTTGCGATTATTGCTATAACTTTTGGAGTTATGATAGAAAATGATATCTTCCATATTATCTTTTTCATTGCTTTATTTTCTGTTTCGATTCAAGGAACACTTATCCCTAAAGTGGCTACTTTGCTAGGATTAGTTGAAACGGAAGATGAACACCAAGTATTGAAGACTTTCACAGATTATACAGGAGACATTAATACAGATTTATTAGAGGTTACAATCAAAAAAGACAGTCCGTGGCTGAA
This sequence comes from Turicibacter sp., assembly GCF_017941855.1. Lineage (NCBI taxonomy): Bacteria > Bacillati > Bacillota > Erysipelotrichia > Erysipelotrichales > Turicibacteraceae > Turicibacter > Turicibacter sp. The sequence goes on from NZ_JAGAVR010000104.1 coordinate 26,528, forward strand.
TAAAACAATTATGGATGCAAATATTCCGGAAGAAATCTTGATTGTAATGATAAAGCGTGGAGATAAAATATTAGTTCCAAAAGGTGCGACTGTGTTAGAAGAAGGCGATATTTTAGTTTTAAGTGGAAATGGAATCAAAAGTTTATTAGAAGGTTAATTATGATTACATCAAACAGTCTTATTCATTGAGTTAAATGTTTAAGACTGTTTTTATATTGAGATAGAGTTGATGAATGATGATTTTTAGTTATAGGCCTCATTATCTTATTAAGGAAAGTGTTATTAATGAGTGTAATATGAGGTAAAGTATAATGAGATATAGAAATTAGGAGGTTATGGTTATGGCTAGAGGCGTTTTAGTAACGGGTGGCGCTCATGGTATTGGAAAGCAGATTTGTTTGGATTTTTTATCATTAGGTGATTTTGTTTGTTTTATAGATATTGATGAGGAAAAATCATGTTAATTTGAAAAAAGTCATCCAAATTTATTTTTATGGTGATGTGGCAAATTCAGCAACTTTGAGGGAGTTCGTAGAGTTTGCAATAAAGAAATTAGGTCGAATAGATGTGTTAGTTAATAATGCCTGTCGTGGAAATAATGGAATTTTATCTGATTTAGATTATGACGGCTTTGATTATGTGTTAGCAGTGGGGTTAAAGGCCCCTTATGAACTAAGTCGTTTGTGTAAGGAAGAGCTTAAAAAGAATCGAGGTCATATTATTAATATTGCTTCTTCAAGAGCCTTTCAATCGGAGCCGGATACAGAGGCCTATGCCAGTGCAAAAGGAGGAATTGTGGCGTTAACTCACGCTTTAGCTATTTCTTTAGGACCAGATGTATTAGTAAATTGTATTGCCCCTGGTTGGATTAATGTGATGGATGAAGTGACGTATAGTAAAACGGATGAGATGGCCATTCCAGCAGGAAAAGTTGGCAACCCAAAAGATATTTCGAGTATGGTAATCTATTTAACTAATCAGACATTTATGACAGGAGAAACGATTACGATTGATGGAGGAATGAATAAGCGAATGATTTATCATGGAGATTGGAATTGGCAATATAATAGTTAAAAGAAGACATTAATGCTCATTCTTTATTAAGATTTAATTTTTAGGTAGCGGTACAAAGAGATTGGAATTAAGATGATGATAGGAGGGGATGGTTATGCAATATAAATTAGTGGAAAATTATAAAGATGATGAAAAACTCGTTAAAAGTTTTAATGAGTTAACCGAGAAAACCTTTGGATTTAATTTTATAGAATGGCAAAATAATGGTTTTTGGACAGAAAAATATATACCTTATTCCTTAGTTAACAATAATCAGATAATCGCAAATGTTTCGGTTAATTTAATGGATTTTATGCTTGATGGTGTCAAAAAGCACTACATTCAGCTGGGAACGGTTATGACGGATGAAAATTATCGTAGACAGGGTCTTTGCCGTTATCTGATGGAGCATGTGATTAAGGAATATCAGCACAAAGTAGATGGCATCTATTTGTTTGGAAATGATAGTGTCATTCATTTTTACCCGAAATTTGGTTTTGTTGAAAGTAAAGAATATCAATATATAAAAAGTATTTGTTCAACCTCTAGTCAAGAAGTTGAACAAATCGATATGTCAATTCAATCAAATCGTGATTGTTTTTTAAATATTGTAAAAAATAGTACGATTAATGAACGTTTTACAACAGATAATTGGGGATTGATTGCTGTTTATTTGTTATTTGGGCAACCTGTCTATTATTTGGCAAAAGAAGAGGCATATATTCTTGCAAATGTTGAAAAAGAAAAACTTTTTATTCATCAAATAGTTACTAAGCATGAAGTTAATTTAGAGTCTATCATTCATGCTTTTGGAAGTGAAATTCAAGAAGTTAGACTTGGATTTACGCCTGTTAAATCTTCAGGATATGAAGTTAAAGAAGTTGAGGAAGATGACTGTACCTTGTTTATTTTAGGTAAAGATTTAAAAGAGATAGAAAAGAAAAAGCTTATGTTTCCAACGTTATCACATGCTTAAATGATAAAAAAATCTCGTAGAATGAGGATCTACGAGATTTTTTTATGTTAAAGGACTCCTGAAAATAGTCTTGAGAGAGATTCTTTTATTTTTACAATAGTGCTTCTATTTTTGTAGTCAGTTAAGGTTAATTCTGTTGATTTTAAGATATCGGCTTCAAACTGATTTTTTTGTTGTTTAGCAATCTCTTCTGAGTAAATGATAGCATTGACTTCAAAGTTTAACTCAAAGCTTCTTGTATCCATATTTGCAGTTCCAACGGAGCAAACTTCGTCGTCGATAACCACTGTTTTAGCATGTAGGAAGGCATCTTTATCGTAATGATAGATTTTTACGCCGTAATTTAATACTTCTCCAGCATATCCAAGATTTGCCCAGTAAACGAATGGATGATCACCTTTCCCAGGAATCATCACTCTTACATCTACACCTGAGATTGCGGCTAATTTTAGGCTATCTGCAATACTTTTATCGATAATTAAGTAAGGAGATTGAATGTAAATATATTTTTTAGCACGTTGAATCATTTTTAAGTAAGATAGCTTAATTTCATGCTTATTTCCTGTATTTGGTCCACTGGATACGATTTGCATTCCAATATTTTGATTATTTTGCGTTAAATCAGGCAAGACTGGATGAAGGGAAATATCTTCTTTGGTCGCATATCGCCAGTCTGCTAAAAAGCGTAAATTTAAATCTTTTACAGAAGATCCTGTAAATTTTATATGAGTGTCTCGCCAGTATCCAAATTTAGCGTCTTTTCCTAAGTATTCATCCCCAACATTGAAACCACCAATGTATCCAATACGACGATCAATGACAACAATTTTACGATGATTTCTAAAGTTCATGTTTATATTAATCAAGCGTAGCCAGGCTGGGAAAAATTCACCAACTTTCCCTCCAACAGCAATTAAATCTCGAAGTTTTTCTTTAGTGAGGGAGCGGCTTCCAACTGAGTCATAAAGGAATCGAACTTCGACGCCGGATTTGGCTTTTTCGATTAAGATATCGAGGATTTTATTTCCGATTTCGTCTCGTCTAAAGATGTAAAACTGGATGTTGATACTTTTTTGAGCTTTTTTTAGGTTTTCGAGTAGAGAATCGAAAAATTGTTGACCGTCAGAAAATAATTCGACTTCGTTATCGTTTCTAAATGGACAGTATTCGAGATTTTCGATTGCCATAATCATATTAGAGGCAGGCAAATCTGAGATGTTTGTTTGTGCTACTTGTTGTTTATATTTTTCAAAGATTTTGAGTTCTGATTCTTTTACATTAAATATTTTAGAGTTATTGATTCGTCGACCGATCATTAAAAAGACGATAAATCCAAGTAGAGGAGCGATATATAAAATTAATGTCCAAGCAATAATACTATTTGCAGATCGTTTTTCTTTAAAAACCATATACATGATGGTGACTAAGTTGATAAGATGGATTAAGATAGAAAAAAATTGAAACATGGTAATCTCCTTTCGGATTAGCTTAAAGAGGCTATTAATGATAGTTTATGTGATATGAACTAACTTTATCAAAAGAAGAATTATTTTTAAAGAGGAGGAAGAAATTTTGACAAAGTATATTGATTTAAGTTATGAAATTGAACATCAAATGGCGGTTTATCCAGGGGATGACGAGCTCAAATTGTATCGTCATCGATTTTTAAATCGCGATTATTACAATGATACAAAATTAGAAACAGGAATGCACGTTGGAACTCATATTGATGCACCAAGTCATCTACTAAATAAAGATCGTTTTATTTGCGATTATCCTGTTGAAAAATTTATTGGAAATGGCTGTTTATTAGATGTTCGAAATGAAGAAATTATTAAACTAAAGGATGAGTATTTGGATAAAGTTCAAGAAGGTGACATTGTATTGTTATATACGGGATATGATGAGTTTTTTGGAACAGATAAATATTTTGAAAATCATCCAATCGTTGATGAAAAATTAGCACAATTTTTCGTAGACCGAGGTGTTAAATTAATAGGAATCGATATGCCATCACCCGATCAGTATCCGTTTAAAGTGCATCATAAATTATTAGAAAATGATATTTTAATTATTGAAAATCTTCGAAATTTAAAAAAATTAGAGGGAGTTAAGAGGTTTGAAGTCATGGCTTTTCCGTTAAATATTCGCGCTGAGGCTTCATTAACGAGGGTTGTAGCAAGGATAAATTAAAAAAGCTATCTCACGTGAGATAGCTTTTTTAATTTAATCTGTTACAATGACCTCTTTCTTTTTGACCACGAAGAAAGCAATGATTAATCCGATAAATGTTAAAGCACCAATGGATGCAAAAGCAATATTCATACCGTATACTTGCGATTCAAGTGGATTTGTTGAAGATGAAGTCAAACTGGCTTTACTCATGATGGTAATGATGATTGAGGTTCCGATAGAACCTGCTACTTGACGTAATGTATTATTAGCAGCATTACCATGCGCATATAAATCACGATGTAATGAGTTTAATCCTGACGTTGTTAATGGCATTGTAAGCATGGCAATTCCTAGCATTCTTAATGCGTAGACAACGATCACATATGTTTTGGTTGTATCTGGAGTTAAGAATGAGAGTCCAAATGTTCCAAGTGTTAGGATAGTCAGTCCGATTAATGCTAGATAGCGAGCGCCGTATTTATCGAATATTTTTCCGGTAATCGGGTTCATAACTCCCATGATGATAGCACCTGGCATAAGGGCAAGTCCTGTGTCAAAAGCGGAGTATCCTTTGATATTTTCTAGGTACATGGGTAAGATCAATTCGGATGAAATGAGTCCTGCATAAGTAATCATGACAATAATAGTAGAGAAGATAAAGGTTTTGCTTTTAAAGACAGTTAAGTTTAGGATGGGGTCTTTCATTGTTAATTGACGCCAAATAAATAATATTAAGAATAAAGCACCTATTAATAGTGGAAGGTAAACTAATTTATCCGTCCAATCATAGTTTCCAGCATTACTGAATCCGTATAGTAGAGCTCCAAATCCTATTGTAGAGGCTATAAATGAGAAAAAATCCATGGATACATTTTTACCACCCGTTACATTTTTAGTAAGAAGAAGGCGAGGATAATATCGATGATCGCGAATGGAATTGGAATATAAAAGAGATATCTCCAAGGATAGCTATTGATAATCCAGCCTGATAGTGTTGGGCCAACTGCAGGAGCAAAAGCAAGGACGATTCCGACGATTCCCATGGCAAATCCACGGCTTTTTATGGGAAAGATTAGCATAAATACGGTTTGCATTAGGGGGACGGTAACACCTCCTGCTAAACCTTGTATAAATCTAGCGGTTAATAGCACTTCAAAGTTTGTGGCAAAAGCTCCAATTATGGTTCCAATGGTAAAGAGGGACATTGAAGTTAAAAATAGTGTTTTAGTTTTAAATCGGTTAATAAGAAAGGCTGTAAAAGGAATAACGATTCCTAGAGCAAGCATGTATCCTGTACTGAGCCATTGAACAGTTGAGACACTGACGTTTAATTCTTTCATGATATCAGGCAGTGCAACGTTCATGAAGGTGCTATTTAAGAAAGTAATAAAAGTACCGAGTAAGAAAACGGCTGCTATAACGATGACGTTATCGCCTTTATCATTAGATGATGATTCATTCATAAGGTCACCTCGCTAATTTAGGGATATCATTATGATTCATCATTAATAATTTTTTATGCTATTACCTATTTATAAGGGATGTTATCTTATGTTTTTTGTTATATGATTAGGTCAGATTATAAATTTAGGAGGTTATTATGACGTTTGAGAAGATGATTAAGTGTTGTGGGAATTTGACGCCAACAGAAAGTCAGCTGGCGCAATATATATTAAGAAATAAGGAAGAAGTTCAAACCTCATCGATTCAGTCTCTTTCAGAGAAAACATTTGCTTCTAAGTCAGCGATTCATCGTTTTTGTAAAAAGATTGGGTTTGAAGGATTTAATGATCTTAAAGTAAAGATTGCTAAAGATTTGGTGGAGGAAAGCAAGGGGGTCCCGCATATTGATGTGAATTTTCCATTTACAGCACTTGATAATCATCAAACGATTGCAAATAAATTGCTTAATTTATATGAAACAACGATCGAAGATACATATCAATCGATTAATTTAGAGGATTTTAATGAGTGTGTAAAATTACTTTATGAAGCAGATTATATTGATATTTATACGCATGGTCACAATATGAATGTTGCAAAGAATTTCCAGGATAAAATGCGTGCGATTGGACGTAAGGTGACGTGCCCAAAGTCAGCCTATGATCAGCGAATGACGGCTGTTTCATCGAATGAACGTCATGTCGCAGTTATTATTTCGTATTCTTTGAAGGCAACTTTTTTACCATCTGTTATTGATATTTTAAAGGATAAAAAGGTTGAAATTATTTTAATTGGTCGTCTTGGAAATAAGATTCCGTATCAGTCGATTCAACATTATTTATATATTAGTGATCGCGAAAACTTAAGAAATCGAATTTCTCAATTTTCTTCTCATATTGCGATGCAGTATATGCTTGATTTACTTTTCAGCTGTATTTTCAAAGTTGATTATGATGAGAATATACGGTATATCGAGGAAATCATGAATACGATTGATGATCGTGAAATTGATTATGAAGATTAATTTTTTTATAAAGGCCTCTTAGTTTTTCCACTGATAGGCCTTTATGGTGCCAAAAAGTTTCAAAATGATGAAAAAAAATCAGGAAGTTTTAAAACATTAAACCAGTCTTTGTTTATTCTATTGAACTTTGAAAGAGAAGAAAATATAGTAGGTTTAGGAGGCGGTTTAATGAAAAAAGTCATTTTTTTTGATATAGATGGAACCTTAATTGATAGTCATAATGGAAAAAAAGATATTTCATCTCGTGTAAAACAGTCATTACGTGATTTACAAAGACGGGGGCATTATGTTTTTATTGCAACAGGAAGACCATATGCTTTTTTAAGTAAAGTGATTCGTGAGTTTGGTTTTGATGGGTACGTTCTAGCTAATGGAGCTCATGTGATTGTTGATGGAAAAAAGATTCATAGTAAAGCAATAGATAATGGGATATTAAAGAATTTAGTTTCACATTTAGAGAATAAAAATCTTGAATTTGTGTTAGAAGATGAGACATGTGTTTACGCATATGAGAATTATGAGAAGATTTGGCCATTTTATGAGCAATATGGGATTTTAAAAGATTATTTTATGTTAGATTACGAGGTGGATCAGGTCAATGCGTTTAAGATAGAGGTGCTATGTCCAAAGCCAGAAGATTTAGAGTATTGTATAGAATTTTTAAAAAATCATGAGGAATATACATACTGCCACAGTGTGCACCCTACACATCTTGAAATTTATTTAAAGGAAAATCATAAAGCGACGGGAATTTTAAAGGTATTAGATTATTTGAATATCTCGATTGAAAACACGTATGCTTTTGGTGATGGAAGTAATGATATTGAGATGTTAGAGACTGTTGGGTGTGGAATTGCCATGGGGAATGCTTCAGATGAGGTTAAAAAATATGCTAATGTGGTGACAGATACAGTAGCGAATGATGGCATTGTATCAGGGATTGAAAAATATATTTTAAGCTAATAAAAGGTGAGAGTATTGGTTCATTTTTATATGGAAATATTGAAAAATAATAAAAAAGGTCTGTATCGAATCGATACAGACCTTTAATTTAGCTGAATAAGTTAATAAAGATGGTAATGATACCTGAGTTGATAAAATCAATGAAGAGTCCCCCAACAAGTGGGACGACAAAGTAGGGTGTTGGTGTGAATCCAAAACGATTTGTTAATTCGTCCATATTGGCAATAGCATTTGGGGTTGCACCCATTCCGAATCCGCATGTGGCTGAGGCGAATACAGCTGCTTCGTAGTTTTTCCCCATGACTTTATAGGTTATAAAGGAAGCAAAAAGTGCAATCAGAATGGATTGAGCAATTAGCATGATGATAAGTGGTAAAGCTAAATCGAATAATTGCCAAAGTTTCAGTCCCATAAGCGCCATGGTTAGAAAGAATGAGAGAGATAAGCTACCAATTGTTTCAATTTCTTTTTCAACCAGTTCTTTTCCTCTTAAATCGGCAATATTTCGAATAAGGGCCGCTACAAGCATCGCTCCGATATAAGAGGGGAATGTTAAACTTGTCATTTGAATGAATTTAGAAACAATAGATCCTAATCCCATGGCAATGAATAGTAAGCACGCACCATTCATCATGTGTTTTAGTGAGAGAATGTTTGTATTTTCTTCGTTAAATCCTCCCGCTTCTTCTGGTTTTTGATTTGATTTTTCAGCTTTTAAATGATGTTTAAGTATTAAATTTCTTGCTACTAATCCACCGAGAATACTTCCCATGATTAGTCCAAAGGTTGCTGAAGCAACTGATACGGTTGTTGCTCGTTCAACGCCAAGTCCTTCAAGAATCGGACCAAATGATCCGGCAGTTCCATGTCCTCCAACCATTGGAATAGATCCAGTTGCGAGGCCGAGTAATGGAGATAACCGAAAAGCAGTTGCGAGAGATACTCCAACGATATTTTGTAAGATGACAAGTAAAATGGCAAGAAGTAAGAAAGTAATCACTTTTTTACCGCCTTGTTTTAATAAAGCAAAACTTGCTGTAAATCCGATACTTGTAAAGAATGTTGTCATGAATAGATTTTGTAAGGATGTATCTAAATTTATGGCTGCGAGGTTAGTTTGATATAAAAAGAGTGTAACTAATGAAAAAATAAATCCGCCTACTACTGATGGTGGAATACAGTATTTAGAGAGAATCGAAAATTTCTTTCGGATATATTTTCCTAGATAAAAAATAATTGAAACTAAAGCCATTGTTTCGTAGAGGTTTAAATTCAGTTCCATGTCTTAGGCTCTCCTTTCATTTCTCTAATTATTATGGATGAATTGTCATATAAAAATTAGAGTTTAAGTATGAACAAATCAAATATGTTATTAGTTCAATTCAAAACTATAACTGATAATCATAATTAAAAAAATGCTTTCGAAAAAAATTCGAAAGCATTTTGTATTGAATCACTTTTTCTAGTGTCTAGTAAAATACTAGGGTAAATCTACAGTAGTTAAATAAAAAATCATTAATAGATAGTTTTCATCCAATTTAAATCAATAATCCCTGAACCAACTGTCTCTTTTAAGGTAGATAATAAGTTTTGTGTGTCATCTAATGTATAATTGTAAGGTAGTTCATTAAATCCATTCCATGAGAATTTTAGACTTGTTGCTGGTTCAGGTGATAATGGAGAGTTAGGGTCAGTACTGTTTCCACGATATGAGATATTTTTATACTCGTAGATAGTATCAAGGGCTAAGATTTTTCCTGTGTAAGATGAGTTAGAGGCACTTTTTTGGTTATTTCGTAATGGGTATTTAATACCTAGGATAGCTGAGTTTTCTACTAGGACTGCACCGCCTTCTGTTGAGATGGCTCCATTACTTGTGACATTGAAGCTATAGCCTTTGTTAGTAATGGCTTTAGCGACTGATGATGGAATTAAAGTAGAGGCTTTGTAGGCATTTTGTGAATCCATCACGATATTATAGACGTGTGCATTACCACCACGAAGTCTAGGTAATCGATCCTGTGAATCTAAGTAGTAGTTGTGGTGCATTGTAATCTCTAAGTCCTTGTTATCAGTAGCCATTTCTGTAGCTCCAATCAAATGGGTTTTCTTTTGAGGTGCCGCAACGGCCATTATGGTTTCTTGACTTAGGTTTTGAGAGCGTAGGAATTGATACATTGGATAGGCTGATTGGTTAGCTTCCATTGCTTTAAACATTGCTTCATAGAATTCACCACGACCAGGTAGGAATTTCGAGTATGAAATAGTTAGTCCTGTTGTTCCTTTTTTAGAGTCAACGACACCATCGTATGCTTTACCAAATGTACAGTGATCAATCCAGATGTTACTTGATTGTTCTAGTGTGATGTAATCCCAATCATTTTTATCATATTTTCCTTTTGTTGATTCGTCCCATTCCCAGAGTTCATCGAATTCAATGTTTCGAATGACGATGTTATTTGAACGTTTGAAGATTAAAGCTCCATGAGTGAGTTTGGCCCCGTTTTTAGAGAAGATTGTCAGACCATCAAATCCATCAATCATAATCTTACTGACACCTGTTTCTTTTAAAATAGGGTGAGTTAAGGCAGTGTTATGAGAGGTAAATGGTGCGACTTGAGCACTTGGTCCAATAACATTCCACCCCAGGTCAATATCATTCATAATTTCAATGACTTTGGTTGAAGCCTTTTTAGTAAGAGCTTCTCCTAATTCCTTAGCGTTTGTAACTTTGATGTAGTAAGGGCTAGTTTCATCTAATTCACCTCCACCAGTTACACCCTCAGCAAATCCCGCTACTGAATACTTTGATTGACTGGCTTCAGGTTTTACTTCAGGAGTCGGATCTTTAGTAGGTTCAGGTTCTGGCGTTGGTTGTGGCATTGGAGAAGGATCAGGATTTGGTGTTGAATCTGGTGTTACTGTGTTATCAACATCAGTTACTAAAATATTGTCATAGTTGACTTGAACTTTGCTTGCGACTAGTCCTACAGCACCAGCTGTTAAAGAATCATCAGTTGCTTCTATCATCAGTTTCCCATTTAAATATACTTTTAAGATAGAACCTTGCATTTCGAGTGTTACGTTATACCAAGTATTTTGTTGAATTTCTGTACTTACCTGGGCAATTACCGAAGAAGCCCCATTTACTTTCTTACGTAGTTCTAATCCATTTTTGCTGCTTAGACTTACCCCATAGAAGTTATTCCCGTCTGTGTATCGGCCACATAAAAAAGCACGATTAGATCCATTGAAGTCAAGAACTTTCATATCTGCTGAAATACTGTAGTCAGTCCATGATAAATCGCCACGCATGATACGACCTTCGCTATTAGTAGAGGTATGTCCAATTGTATTGGTTTCATCTAAAATAATATTAAAGCTCCCTCTTTGGATTTCCCACTGGTCGTAGTTTGATTCAAAATCTTCTGAAAAGTATATGTTTGATGCTAAAACATCACTTTTTTGTGTCAGTAGTAAACTAGCTGTCATAAAAGCGAAGCTATAATAAGATAAATGTTTTTTTGTAAGCTTCAAGGTCATTCCTCCTGGTTTTTAATATGTATCATCATAAGGGAAATGACTGAGATAAAAAAGTGAAAAGAATGTCATGGCATCAAAAAAGCCTCTAGTCTGAGGCTCCTTAATTAAAAATATTTTCCGCTAAATTTTTCTTTTACTGCATCTAAGACTGGTTTAAAATCTTCTTCGTTTTCCGAGAATAATTTAATGAGTTTTTCTTTAGCTTCAATGTATTCAGGGTCGGTTTCGCTATGATTTACAATAGGATTAAATAACTTGTGGTATTTCATAAATAATACAGGGTGTTTTTTAGCAAAAGCTTCAACTTCATCAATATGACGTTCTGGCTTTGTTGCGTTTTTAATCCATTTAAAGACGTAATCGTATTTATCAGTCATTTGAAATCATCCTTTCAGATTAGGTGTTCATTATAGTTTTGCTTAAAGTACTAGGATTTATAACTAGGTCACGTTAAAATAAAAGTAGGTTATGTGAGAGGATTAAGGAGTTGTTTAGGATGTGTGATAAATTTAAGGATTTAAAAATTGATTGTAAAAATTGTTTCGGTCTTTGTTGTGTGGCACTTTATTTTTCGAAGTTTGAGGGTTTTCCAAGTGATAAGGTTGCAGGGAAGCCGTGTTCTCATTTAAGTGATGACTTTAGTTGTAAAATTCACGAGTCGTTAAGTGATAAAGGTTTAAAAGGATGCACTGCTTATGATTGCTTTGGGGCGGGCCAAAAGGTCGCACAGGTCACGTATAAGGGAATTGATTGGAAGCAATCATCTAAGACTGAGATGTTTGATGTCTTTGTTGTGATGCGTCAGTTACACGAGATGTTATGGTATTTAACAGATGCGAGCTTACAAGAGGTATCGATTTCACTTAAGAAAGAGGTTGAAGAGATGAGACTGAAGATTGTTCAGTTAACGTATCTTGATCTCGCTTCATTATTAGTTTTAGATATTGAATCATATCGTGATGAGGTCAATAAAATTCTTCGTCAGATTGGAACGTTATCAGGTGAGAAACTTGGCAAAGATTTGATGGGAAAAAATTTAACGAAAAAGAATCTAATTAACTCGGATTTAAGAGGGGCATTATTAATTGCAGCTAATTTGAAGAATCAGGATTTAAGTGGAGCTAATGTTATTGCGGCAGATTTTAGAGATGCAGATATTAGGGGGGCTAAACTTGATAAATGTTTATTTTTAACGCAATCCCAGATTAATGTGGCCAAAGGAGATCAGCAGACAAAAATTCCAAATTGGCTATCACGTCCTGCGCACTGGTAATATAATTTTTCGCTAGACTTTGGTTTTGAATTGACTTTTCAGTTAGTCTAAAATACTAATAGCTTTCATAATATGATAAGGAGAGGTACTTTTTAAGTTGCTTCTTCTTTTTTTGAATGAATATAGGGAGAGGATAGAGATGTGTACAGCTATTACATTAAAGACACAAGATGGATTGCATGCATTAGGGAGAAATTTAGATATTGTGGCTTTATTAGATGTTGCTGTTATTTTGATTCCGAGGTCATATGCATTTACTCATACTATCATGAGTCTAAAAAAGAAAAATAAATACGCGATGGTTGGAATGTCTACGACGTTTGAAAATCATGTCTTATTAGTTGACGGGATGAATGAAAAGGGATTAGCTTGCGCTGTATTAGAGTTACCTAAATATGCTTCATGGAGTAAAGTATTGGATAAAGATAAAATAAATGTGGCTCCTTATGATTTTGTTTATTGGATTTTAGCAAATTTTCAATCTCTTGAGGAAGTAAAAGACGGATTAAAAAATGTAAATCTAGTTAATGAGTCGCTTGAAGGGAAAGAGGTATCAGTAGATGTTCATTGGATTGTAACTGATCGTACAGGACAGTCTATTGTAATAGAAAAAACGAAGGGGAATTTTCGAATTTATAATAATAAGGTGGGAGTTTTAACTAATGCTCCAACATTCGATTGGCATCTCATAAATTTAAATCGGTATATGAATATACAAGTGACGAATCCGCATAAGGTGAAGTGGGGACATCAGGAGTTAAGTTTTGACTCAGAAGGTTTTGGGGGAATCGGACTACCAGGAGATGTTTCATCTTCATCTCGTTTTGTAAAAGCAGCTTTTCTAAGAAATCATATTAGAGTAGAAAAAGGAGAAGATGCTTTAATAACAAGTACTTTTCATATTTTAAGTAATGTGGCTGTTATCAAAGGAACTGCTGTTACTTGCCACCAACAATATTTGAAAACGCAGTGTACTAGTTGTATGTGTTTAGAGACAGGCGTTTATTACTATAACACTTATAATAATAATCAAATTAATGCTATTCATTTATTTGACGAGAATTTAGATGCCTCTGAAGTTAAAGTGTTTCCTTATCAAGATAAACTGGTAGTACAGAAACAAAATTAAGTAAAATATGAGGGAGATTAAAGATGGATTTATCTTTTTTACAAACTTACTGTATTCCTGTCATTGTAGGAATTTGTTTGTGTGTGGGGGATGTTATCAAAAATAGTTTAACTCTTGTACAGAATAAATATATTCCATTAATTATGGCTATTTTAGGGTTGATACTAAATGTTTGGATTAATAAAGGAATTTCACCTGATATTGTTCTTGGGGGAATGTTTTCAGGACTTTCGAGTACGGGGGTTCATCAGTTATTTAAGCAATTGATTCAAGTTCAGAGTGATGAAAAATAAGAAAAAAGAGCTAGTTAACTAGCTCTTTTTTCTTTTAATTAATAGGTGAACTATTGTTAGATTGTTGTGACCATTCAACTAATCTTGCCATCTCTATTGGAGATTCTTGCATTCCTCTTATGATCCATTCATCAATCCATCCAAACTGGCCACAAGCTAGCCATGCATTTGTATAAGCCTGGATATTTTCTTGTTCAGGCTTGGGTCCACATACAGATTTAATCGTATCTAAAACTAAATAAGATAAGCCACATTTATAAAGTAATTGATAGGTTTCAGCATATTTTAGATAATGACCAAATAGACTTTCGACAAAATTAGGATTTTTACTTTGCTCAAACTCAGTTCCCCATTCTTGAATTAATTTCACCAAATGTTGTTTTAAAATATCTTCTTTATTTATAAAATTTCTATAAAAAGAAGCTCTACTAACCAGTGCATGTTTTACAATCTCTGTAATTGTAATGTCTTCAAAGGGGTGATGTTTCATTAAACTTAAAAGTGCATGAGTAATTTGCTCTTTAACAAATGAATTATTTTGTTCTTTTTTCATGTGATACAAAACCTCCAATTTGTCTCATTTTTTCCAGATATCTTGTTTTCTATTTTAGTAGATGATACATTTGTCTCCGTTAGAGGATACCTATGTATAAATGAATTGTCAAGGAGGTTTGTCGATGGTTTTTAGGTTAATGAAAAACACTTTTATTGTTGTCACAATTATCTTGTTATTAATAGTTGTCTTTTTAATCATTGCTATGTTCATAGGCTCAAGACCGATTAAAAGTAACTACTATAATCAAGTTGATGCAGTGGGCATGATTGAAAAGAAATATACTAATCGTGGGGAGTATGAAGTTGAGTCTATTAAAGCTAATAGCAATGAAGAATTATTTAAGGAGTACAAAATATGGTATCCGTTAGAATTAGAGGAAAAGGCTGATAAAACATATCCAGTTGTTTTGTTAGTAAATGGGACAGGGGTTCCCTATACAAAGTATGGTGCAATATTTGAACATTTGGCTTCGTGGGGATTTATTGTGGTAGGAAACGATGATAAAAATTCAGCAAGTGGTAAGTCGTCATCTATTATGTTGAACTACATCCTTTCTTTAAATGAAGATAACGAAAGTATTTTTTTTGGCAAAATAGATTTAGGTAATATTGGAATATCAGGGCATTCACAAGGAGGTGTGGGTGCAATTAATGCTATAACAAGCTTTGATAATAGCAACATATTTACGTCGCTCTATACAGCAAGTACCACAGCTTTAGAGCTCGCTCAAGCACTTGAATGGGACTACGATGTATCAAAAATAAAATCCCTTATTTTAAAGTAGCAGCTACAGGAAAGTCTGATGCTGAGTTAATAGCACCTCTTTTATCTTTAATAGATAATTATAACAGAGTAGAAAGTGAACAACTTACCATTATGGGAAGACGAAAGAATGTTGAGCATGACCAAATGCTAACTCATGCTGATGGTTATATGACAGCTTGGTTTAGGTACACATTAATGAATGATGAAGAAGCTGGTCAAGCTTTTTCTGGTGATGTCCCTGAAATCTTAACTAATTTAGATAATTGGCAAGATGTTCAAATTAAAGAATAATGACCGATGAAAAAATAAATTTCTCAACAAGTAAAGATAGCTTTACGGATTATAGTAAGAATTGGCTAAAGTTGAAATGGGTATCCTAAATTATTTTATTTTTTTAAATATTAATCTGTTGTATAGTAGCAAAATAGGGAGGACATAATGATGACAACAATATTATTAATTATTATTTATATTGCTTATATTGGACTTGGAATTCCTGATTCATTACTCGGGGTAGCATGGCCAGCCATTTATCGTGAGTTTGGATTACCTGTTTCTACTGTTAGTTGTATTTCATTATTAATTTCAGTAGGAACGGTTATTTCAAGCTTATTAAGCGCAAGAGTAATCAATAAGTTTGGGACAGGGAAGGTAGCAGCGGTTAGTACATCCATGACAGCTATTGCATTACTAGGGTTTTCTTTATCAAATAATTTGCTATGGTTATGTTTATCAGCTATTCCACTTGGATTAGGTGCAGGTGCAATTGATGCTGCTATGAATAACTATGTTGCTCTTCATTATTCATCTAAACACATGAATTTCTTACACTGTTTTTACGGAATAGGAGTTTCGTTTAGTCCTTATTTGATGTCTATGGCCTTATCTAATCAATCTGACTGGCGTAACGGCTATCAGAATGTTTTCTATTTTCAGTTAGCTATTTCAATGATTTGTATCATATCACTTCCTCTTTGGAATAGGGTCAAAGAATCAGTACATGTTCAGGAAGAAAAGACTCATCCCTTGAAACTATCTGAATTAGTTAAAATTCCATCAGTACGTTGGGTATGGGGCGCGTTTATTGGATTAGGTGCAATGGAATCATTATGTGCTGTCTGGACAAGTACATTTCTCGTAAATGCAAAAGGAATGGCTTCTTATCATGCTGCAAAAGTAATTATGATATATTATATTGGGATGACACTAGGACGTTTATTATCAGGAATTTTAGCCGATAAATTATCAAGCTGGAAGTTAATAAAAATTGGTCAATTTATTACCATATTAGCAATTTTATTATTACTATTACCTTTATCTTTAGAAAGCTCAATTTTAGGATTATTTCTGATTGGACTGGGGATTAGCCCTATTTTTCCAAACCTAATTCATTTAACACCTGAAAACTTTGGGAAAAATCTTTCTCAATCTGTTATGGGAACACAAATAGCGGCTTGTTATGCAGCTACTATACTAACACCACCATTCTTTGGTCTGATAGCTGAATTATTTGGATTGAATTTATTTCCATTAACTTTATTTATCGCCTTTATCGTGATGTTATTCTCAATTATTTGCTTAACGAGAAAATTGAAAAAATCAAACTAGATATTAACTCTTTAGGGTAGTAACTTTAGATTAAATAAAACTTTATAAAAATAAAAACAGTCATCTTAAAATGACTGTTTTTATTTTTGTATGCTGCGTTATAGTACAGTTACTAGCTCTTTTTTATAAGTAAGGTCTTAATTCATGTAGTAGTTTTTCTTCTATTTTAATGAGTTGATTAGCAAGATCTTTGATATCGCTTGTTGCAGCGGGATATTGGTTAAGATATTTAGCAATAGATTTAATTCCCATGTTGCATCCATCTGTTACGATATCGGCTATTTTTTCATCAACATCACCTGTTAGTAGTTTAACATTTGTACTCATCCAAGACATTGCTTTTGCAATAGGGTTGGGTTCTTTATCAGAATCGTGAGCTTCCATTAGTTTTTGGTGTGTTAAGTCACCGAATTTTTTATGTTCTTCAAGAGAAGTAGTTAAAGTATTACGTAGGTTCTCATTTTTAACTTTTTCTAGAACCTCATTTAAACTCTCAACTGCCATTTTAGTTCCAGAATTACATTCATTTAATAGTTTAATTGAATCTTGATTAGGCATTAATATAACCTTCTTTCTATTTCATATTTAATATTATTTGCTATTTTAATGAAGGGTATTCCAATAAAGAACTAAGAATATTTAATCTGATACAGAGTGTCTAATTTTGAATTTAGACATAGGATACTATAGGACAGATTTTAATATTAAGTGCAACATAAAAAAAACTCATAAATAAGATTATTGTTATAGAATGAGTTACCACACCAAATTCTTAACAAGGAAATTTATTGATAAGTTATAGACATCTTAAGACATTCGAGGGGACCCCTATAGAGGTGCTTTCGAAAATGAGATATTTAGTGAGATAAATGACTCAATGATTTCTCCTGAATTAAAACGAAACACTCAGGAGATGTATCAGGCTGAGTCCACAGATGAATTAAGCAAGAAAAGACACTTAATTCATTATCGTTCAGAGAAGAAATCCAAAGAAGTCATTTCCCTATATTATTTAACATTAACTCAGTCGCTAGACCAGATTTTTAATACAGTTTTAAAAGGGATTATTTCATTTTATGCCATTTATCGTTGATGATGGAGCATTTTGTTAGAAGATTTAAGTTGTTTAAAATAAACAGGAAAGCCTTGAAAATTATGAGAAACTAACTTTAGAACGTCGATTTATCAACGTTCTAAAGAAGTGAAAAACATAAAAGATTTAGGAATAGTGTGAAGCAAGTATCCTCCTTTGATGGTGATGGGCAATAGATACGATTATTTCAAGTCGTATTTAAAGTAAAGGTTGTTTATCATCATTTGTAGAACACCAAATCCATTATTACATCGCTATTAAAATATAAAATTTCTCAGAAATGGAAATGTACAAAGCGCTAAGTCAATTAAATGAAAACTATCATCTATAAATCTTTAAAACCGACATAGTGATTGAGGGAAGGGGTTGCTTGTTACTCACAACTTGAATCAGAATTAAAGATACCTATTTATTTTGTAGATGCTTATTCATCAACGCCTATGAAAATGTTTAGGTGGGAAATTTTCATTCGAACTATTTGAGGAGAAAGTGTTGTACCTGTATTGAATTCGTCCTAGGGAAAAGTTTATAAGGAGGGAATGTGATGGCAACTATAGAGGTTACAGGCTCAGATATGACTATTCAAGAAGCAATTAATAATGCTAGTCCAGGAGATAAGATTCAAGTTCAATCAGGGATTTATAGAGAGAATTTATTCATTAATGTGGACAACCTTACCATTTTTGGTGACGGAGAAGTTATTCTTGATGGAACTGATCAGGGGTTAGTCGGAATAACTATTGATGCTAATGAGGTTATATTAGCCAATTTGACTTTTCAAAACTTTACAATAGGAATTTTATCAATTGGGGATAAGAATGTCTTCCATCATGTTAAATCTGATAGTAATGTAGGAAGTGGATTTAAAATCAGTGGGCATCTTAATACTGTAAGGCAATGTCAGATAAACAATAATCAAGATAAAGGGATTATATTGTCTGGAAGAGAAAATTTATTTTATGAAAATAGTTTAGAAGGAAATAGAAGAGGTGGCTTTTTAGCGGGACCCGGAGATTTTAGGGAAAATATTATAGCTAATAATTACTTTGACGGTAATGGAAACTTTGCCATTAACATTAACACAACTTATTCCGATAAAAATATTGTTTATACTAATCTTATTCAAAATTCATCTAATGGTATTATAGTGAAAAGAGGTCGTTTTTTTATTGGTTTAAATACGATTACGAACATTAATCAGATCGGAATAATGATCGAGGGAAATTACTCAATTATATTTAAAAATACATTGATTAATTCAAAGAATGGGATAATGTTAAAAGCTAACGATAGCTCAATTATAGAGAATGTTGTGGAACATATAAATAATACTGCGATTTTAATTCAGGGAAATAGAAATTATGCCAGACAGAATACGGTAAGCCAATTTCATGATGTAGGGATATTAGTTAATGGATTCTCCAATACATTACGATGCAATACTCCATTGACTTCAGTTGTTAATTATTCTGCCACTGGAGAGAATAACGTAGCAAATGATACGACTTGTGATACACTAGCGAATGGTATACAGGAAATTAATCTAGATAACTTAACAGACGGCTATAAGGGATTGCTAGAGTTATTTTATAAGAATTTCTAGTAAATATTTAAAAATGATTTAATGGTCATTTAAGTTCCCTATCAATAGCGAATTTTTGGCGCATACTAATTGAGAAGGATACCAGATTCCAGTTCAAATCACCGTTTGTCAATATGTACAGAATATGATAGTATATAAGAATATATTTGGCTTTTTATTGTAAGAAAAGTCAGATGCTACAACATTAACTGGAGGAATGGATTTTATGTTACCAAATTGCCCAAAATGTAATTCAGAATATACATATGAAGATGCAGGAATGTTAGTGTGCCCAATGTGTGCTTATGAGTGGAGTCCAGAAGCAGAAGCTGAAGCAGCGGAAGCTAACGTGATTCGTGATGCAAACGGAAATGTTTTATCGGATGGAGATACTGTAACAGTTATTAAAGATTTAAAGGTAAAAGGTAGTTCTTCAGCGATTAAACAAGGAACTAAAGTAAAAGGAATCCGTTTAGTTCATGATTCATCTAATGGTCATGATATTGACTGTAAAATTGATGGATTTGGAGCAATGAGTTTAAAATCTGAATTCGTAAAAAAAATCTAATTATTTTTTAGAATGATGAAGCATCCTAATTAACTAGGATGCTTTTATTGTTAGAACTTTACTTTGAAATAGTTGGGATTTATAGTAAAATTAAGTGTAACAATGGAAAAGATAGTTATTTTTTTAGGGATAGGGGAAGGTGGACTATATTAAGAAGAAATTAGGATTTCTCTTACTAGCTATATCCATTGGAATCATCACTCTATTTATAATAGGAAGAGAAAAAACGAATTATCATTTAGAGATTATTAAGCGAGCAATTAAAGAGAATGTTGTATTAGACGTAGAACAACTTAGACAATACTCGGAAAAGATAGAAGTTAAATTAAGTAAAGATGAAATGGACTATTTCACTTTGGGATATATGAATGAGGTAGAAGGTAATGAAGAGTCCGCTATCGCGAATTATCATCAGGTTACTGAGTTGATTAGTGAAAAAACAGATCCCTTTGTAATATTATATACGACGACCTATTTAGCGAAGCAAATGATGGATACAAAGCGGTATCAACAAGCCTTAGATTATGTCATGATTGGTGTTAATAATATTGAAATCGAAGATTATAATGACCATGCTAAGTCTGTATGGGAGTTGTTATTGATAACGATAAATAATGATAGAGGTGAGCATTTTACTACACAAACGCTTGAAGAGGTGTTGAAGTATGAAAAGAAGTTAAATGAAGAAACATTACTGTATTTGATTTCCAAACAAACACCATTATACTGTTTACGTCATCAATATGCTGATGCAATTAATGCTGCATTAAAAGGAATTAAATTAGCAGAGCAGCAACATGACCAGGCAACGAAAATGAAAATTTTAATAGAACTTGGCAATGTTTTTAAAATATTAGAAAATTACGATGCAGCCAAACAAGTTATACAAGAAGCATTAAAAATGGTAGTCAAGGATACAGATTTAAGTGATAATCTTAAATTATATGCTTATAAGAATTTGGCACAAATCAGTTTGATGCAGGAAGATTATGAACAGGTCATAGCTTACACTGGATTGATGAAAGAATATGAATCTAAGGTTAAATCTGAAATTGCGATTGAGTATGAGATATTAAGATATTTAATTTATGCACAAGTTGATATTTATTATGGGCATATAGATTATGCGTATCAAAGCCTCCTAAAGGCGACTGAATTATTTAAACAAGATGAAAATTATACCGTATTTGAAAAAGATTTATATTATTTAAATACGTTAGGTCAATTATATTATCATCAGGAAAATTATGATGAAGCAATTAAAACATATCATGAACTATTAGAGTTATCTGAAAAAAGAGAGTCTCTAGGATTTCAAAAAGAGAGTATAGCCAAATTATTGGCTATTTATCAAGAGTTAGGGCGCATAGATGAGTATCAACTGTTGACAGATAAATTAATTGCTTTTTCAGACGTTCAACAAAATCGAATAGGAAATGAGTACATTTTTTATGCGATTCAGTCTCATCAAAATGACCTTATTTTACAAAGAACGATACAATATAGAATAATCAATATGAGCATTTTTATGGTATTAGGGAGTATTATCATTTACGGTATTCTTAAATTTGTTAGATTAGTGTCACAAAATAGAAAGGACCATCTTACTAATCTATATAATCGTCGATACTTTGATAAAATTTATCTTGCTTTGAAAAAAAGAAAAAAAGGTCATTATTCTATCATTTTATTTGATATTGATGATTTTAAAAAAATTAATGATCGTTATGGTCATGATGTTGGTGATGCGGTATTAATGAGTTTGGCTAAGACGGTTAAAGGGGAACTTGGAAAACGAGAATATGGATTTAGGTATGGCGGCGAGGAGTTTGTCATTTTATCTGTTGATAAATCTGAAGAACATGTTCTTGCTTTAGCAGAGTCTATTCGTGAAAAGGTGGCCAAAACGATTGTGAGTCCCAATATTCAGTTTACGATTAGTTTAGGAATTGCACACTCTAGGCAGCATGAATTTAGTTTAAAAACCGCAGATGAAAATTTATATCATTCGAAAGCTCAGGGTAAAAATACAATTACAACTTAAAGGTAATCATGAAAGTGTCATGTTTATCTGAAAATCAGAAATTGTGGATAAGTGATGGGATTTTATTATCCACAAAAAATAGCTAGTGTCTTTAGACACTAGCTATTTTTTATAGAATGAAGAATGAAGCGGCAATAATGAGATAAACAGAGAGTAGCTGAACTCCTTCAAGCCAGTTTGATTCTCCATCATGGGCTACTTTGTTGACGATAAGAATTGAAGCAATCAGAGCAATAAGTTCAAATTGATTGAAGACGATACTCATAGGGATGAAGAATTGGCTAATAAAAATTAGGATAGGAGCGACGAATAAAATAATTTGTAAGCTTGAACCAATTGCAATTTCAAGAGCAACGTCCATTTTATCTTTTCTAGCCATAACGACGGCTGTACTATGTTCAGCTGCATTTCCGATAATCGGGATTAAGATAATACCGACGAAAAACTCACTCCATCCAAGTGTTTGGGTAATGGCTTCGATACCACTAACTAAAAATTCACTTTCTATTGCAATGAATACAGTTGCAATGACTAAAATTAAAATAGCTTTTGGCAACGACCATTTTGCTTTATGTTCTTCACCACTATCCGTCTCGGTATAGATATGTTTGTGTGTACTAAAGGAAAAGAATAAACTTAAAACATAAATAATAAACATCACGATAGCAACAAAAATACTTAATCCTTCGTAGCGGGTATTGAGTAGTGCCGGATCAACTGTGTGGGTGAAAAGTGCTGGAATACAGAGTCCAATCACGGCAAATAATAACATGCTTGATGAGACATCAGAGACTTTTACATTAAATTTTTGTGATTTGTATTTTAATCCACCTGCGAGCATACTAGCTCCGACAACTAATAAGATATTTCCAATGACGGCTCCTGCAATTGAAGATTTTACAACTTCGAATAATCCTTGTTTTAAAGCAAAGAATGAGATAATAAGTTCTGTCGCATTTCCAAACGTCCCATTTAAAAATCCACCAATTTTAGGCCCCGAATAAAATGAAATTTCTTCAGTTCCTTCTCCCATGAGACCAGCTAATGGAATAATTGATAAGCAAGATAAGATAAACATCCAAGAATCTGAAACGCCCATAAATTTAGCAATGAAGCTTATCGGAACAAAGATAAGCAAATATTTTAGAATTTTCATTGAAAATATGAACCTCCTATTTTTATAGATAATACTAGTATCCACAGTTTGAAAAATTCTAATAACCAATTAGGAAAATAATTGATAAAAAAGTTAAAGATGTTAAATTTAAGTTATATTTTTTAAAGACGTATCAGAGTTTAAAATAATGAGCTACTCTGTGTATCTTTTTTGTATTTTAATTCTTGCAATCTAACTTTCAGGTGTTTTATCATGAATAAGTATAAAAATGTGATAATAATTTGGTCATAGTTGAAAGGATGAGTATGATGTCATTACCACAAGACTTTTTAGATAAAATGCAACAATTATTAGGTGAAGAATTTGATGAATTTATTAAAAGTTATGATCATGAGAAATCTCATGGATTGCGATTAAATTTATTAAAGACATCAATGGAGTCATTTAAAGAGAAGAATAAATTGACGTTAGATTCTATTCCGTGGGTGGAGGAAGGATTTTTCTATAAGGGTGAGGAACGACCAGGAAAACATCCTTATCATGAAGCGGGAGTCTACTATATTCAAGAACCAAGTGCTATGTCTGTTGGGGCGTTTGTTGAAGCAAAACCAGGGGAGAAAGTACTAGATTTATGTGCAGCTCCTGGTGGGAAGAGTACACATGTTGCTTCTCAACTTGGGCAAAAAGGTCTTTTAGTAGCCAATGAAATTTATCCACAACGTGCGAAAATCTTATCTCAAAATATTGAGCGTATGGGGGTTAAGAATGCGATTGTGTTAAATGAAACACCAGCTCGTTTAGCAAAGCATTTTCCACTATATTTTGATCGTATTGTAGTCGATGCTCCATGTTCAGGTGAAGGAATGTTTAGAAAAGATGTAGTGGCACAAGAAGAGTGGAGTTTAGAGAATGTGAAGCTTTGTGCTACGCGTCAGAATGAGATTTTAGAAGAAGCAGCTAAGATGCTAAAACCTGGTGGTCGCTTAGTTTATTCGACGTGTACATTTGCACCTGAAGAGAATGAACAAGCGATTGCGCAGTTTATAAGTCATCATCCTGAGTTTGAAATTGAATCGGTTAATGCGTATGAATCATTTAAACCAGGACGTGGCGAGTGGTCTCAAATCGCTGTGGAAGGGATTGAAAAAACCTATCGTTTATGGCCCCATTATATTAATGGAGAAGGTCATTACTTAGCGGTATTGCGTAAAGTTTGTGGGGAAGATGCAGATTTAAAACGTGAGTACGTGAAGCCATTGAAGAAGGATAAGTCTTTAAATGATTTCTTTGATTTTGCTAAAGATACGTTAAAAGATGTTCCACATGGAGACTTTGTGTTATTTGGATCAGAGCTTTATTTAGTACCAGAAGGTATGTTAACGTTTGATAAATTAAAGGTTGTTCGTGCAGGATGGCATTTAGGAACATTTAAAAAGAATCGTTTTGAACCATCACATGCCTTAGCTTTATCACTTCGCCCTGAAGATGTTAAGCATTATGTTTCTTATCCACAAGATTCTAATGAGATTAAATCGTATTTAAAAGGTGAGACATTATCTCATGAGGGAGATAAAGGATGGTATCTAGTTTGTGTTGATGGTTATTCTCTGGGATGGGCAAAACTAGTTAATGGAACATTAAAAAATCATTATCCAAAGGGATTACGTTGGATGTAATTTTGAGTTTAGGGCATTAGAAGGTGCTTTTTTGTGAAAATGAGAGTCTAAGTTTTCATAAATGTTTGTAAGATATGAAAATTTGTTGTATTTTAATCGAGTTCATAATATAATACGGATATCTTAATTGAATAAATTCTCGTATATGCCCGGTGATATGGACTGGGCGTCTCTACCTGCAAACCGTAAAAGTGCGGACTACGAGGAGTTGTATGATTTTAATATATAATTTTTTATTATATAGGAAAAAGACAGCACCTCGTTTTTATAATGGGGGCTGTCTTTTTTGTTATCTAAATACTAATTGGAGTTAGTAAAAAGGAGAAGATTACGAAATGAGGAAAGAACAGCAAGTCGAAACAGGATTAATTTATGATGTAAATGATAATCCATCAATCGGGAAGAAGTTTTTATTTGGATTACAGCATATTTTTGCTGCTTTCTCAGGAATTGTCGTTGTACCATTAGTGATTTCAGGATCATTAGGTTTTGATAGTAAGATGACGACATCTTTAATTAGTGCTTCGATTTTAGCAGCGGGGATTGCAACAATTATTCAAGCACGTGGGATTGGCCGAGTTGGATCACGTGTTGCTTGTATTATGGGAACTGATTTTACGTTTGTATCACCTGCCATTTCAGTTGGGTCAACACTTGGAATGCCAGGGATTGTAGGGGCAACGATTCTAGGATCATTTTTTGAAATTATTTTAAGTTTCTTCATTAAACCACTGATGAAATTATTCCCCCCCCTTGTAACAGGAACGGTTGTTTGTTTAATTGGTTTAACGTTATTGCCAGTTTCAATTGACTGGGCAGCAGGTGGTAGTGGTGCTTTGGATTATGGAAGTTTATTAAATGTTTCAATTGCAATGCTTGTAATGATTGTGACGCTAATTTTAAACCGCTATGGCAAAGGGTTAGTAAGTAGTGCTTCTATTTTAATTGGGATGCTTGTTGGATATCTAGTGTGTATTCCTCTTGGAATGGTTGATTTTACGCCAGTTGCAGAAGCAAGCTGGTTTGCGATGCCAAATATTTTAGAATACGGTGTGGTTTTTGATTGGAAGGCTGTTTTAGCGTTTATTCCAGCATATTTTGTTACAACGATTGAAACGGTAGGATGCTTAAAGGCTGTTGGAGAAACATCTCAAATTGAAATGGATGATAAGAAAATTGGATCAGGAATTTTAGCTGATGGAGTTGGAAGTATTGTAGGTGGATTAGTTGGATCCTTCTCTAATACTTCGTTTAGTCAAAATGTCGGATTAATTTCGTTAACAAAGGTAGCAAGTAAACATGTTGCTGTGATGGCAGGTATTTTATTAGTATGTTTAGGGTTATTCCCAAAATTAGCAGGTGTGATTAATGGTATTCCACAACCAGTTTTAGGTGGAGTTGGACTTGTGATGTTTGGAATGGTTGCAGCAGCAGGAATTAAGACGTTAAGTCGTGTTGAATTAACTGACCGTAACCTTTTAATCATCGCAACATCTATGGCATTAGGTCTTGGTGTAACATTCCGCCCTGATTTTATTGGTCAATTACCTGAAGCTTTACAGATGATCTTTTCATCAGGAATTTCAACAGGAACTATTGTGGCATTGATTTTAAATTTATTGTTAAAAGAGGATAAAGTAGTTGCTACAAAAGCGGCTAAAACGGAGGTTGTAGTTTAATGAAGGCTTTACAAGAACGTATTTTAAAAGATGGAGTAGCATTGAATGAAACAGTTTTAAAAGTGGATTCATTTTTAAATCATGGAGTTGATGCTCATTTAATGTATGAGATTGGGACAGAGTTTAAAAAATATTTTGAACATCACGGAGTAACTAAAATTTTTACGATTGAAAGTTCAGGAATTGCTCCAACGGTTATGACAGCGATGCAAATGAATTTACCGATGGTCACTTTAAAGAAACAATCATCTAAAATTTTGAATGGTGATGTTTATCAAACAACAGTTCATTCGTTTACAAAAGCAACAGATTACGAATTAACGTTATCTAAAAAATATATTTCACAAGATGATCGTATCTTAATTATTGATGATTTCCTAGCTAATGGAGAAGCCGCTCTTGGAGCTATTCGTTTAGTTGAAGAAGCAGGAGCAAAAGTAGCGGGAATTGGAATTGTCATTGAAAAATCGTTCCAACCAGGACGTAAGATGTTAATTGAAAAAGGATATGAGGTATATTCCTTAGCACGAGTTAGCAAGTTAGATGCGGGTGTTATTGAATTTGTTCAAGAATAATGAAAAAGGCGAGGATGATGAGGATCCTCGCCTTTTTCATTATTCTTTGTACATGTAATCTCTTGTTAATGGTAAAGAGTTATTCACACCTTTGGTAAAGACAATTTGGTGTAAATCAATGACACCATTGTTAAATGAGGCAGCACATGAGCATAAATACATACGCCACATACGAATGAAACGCTCGTCAAACATTTTACTAATTTCATCAATGTTATCTTCGAAGTTTTTATACCAATGTAATAATGTCATACGGTAGTGAGGGCGTAAGTTTTCGATATCGATAACGTGGAATTTATAGTCTGCTGAAATTGAAACAATTTCACGTAAAGATGGGATGACACCACCAGGGAAGATATATTTTTTAATCCATGCATCTCCTTCACTTTCTTTTAAACTGCTAATGTAATGAAGAACGAAGATTCCACCTGGCTTTAATACGGCATTGACATTTTTGAAGAATAAATCGTAGTTTGGACGCTCTACATGTTCAAGCATTCCGACACTGACGATTTTATCGAAAATTAAATCAGATTTTTCTAAATCTCTGTAATCCATTAGTTTAACTGACAGATAATTTTCAAGATTTT
The DNA here is from genome assembly GCF_017941855.1 of Turicibacter sp. Classification (NCBI taxonomy): domain Bacteria; kingdom Bacillati; phylum Bacillota; class Erysipelotrichia; order Erysipelotrichales; family Turicibacteraceae; genus Turicibacter; species Turicibacter sp. Next base: position 54,253 of record NZ_JAGAVR010000104.1, read on the forward strand.
CTTCTTTGATACGTCGTGAGAATTCATTATATTGCTCTTGACTTAATGTGATTCCAGTTCCTTTAACTTTATATTTTTTAGCAGCTGAAATTAACAAGCAACCCCAACCACATCCAATATCAAGTAGTGTTTCATTTTCTTTTAATTCCAGTTTATTTAGTAAGTGATCAATTTTATTAAGTTGTGCTTGGTGCAATGACTCATCTTCGCTTTTAAAGTAGGCACAAGAGTAGCAAAGAGTATCATCTAACCACAATTTATAAAATTTATTTCCAATATCATAATGAGAAGAGACTTCTTCTTTTTGTTTTGACTTTGAGGTAGGGTTGTTAAAGATTTTAGGTAAAGCTTTAAAATCTGTTGTGAAGTGTTCAATATGACTTAAAATAGCATCTAATGCTTCATACAAATCTCCCTCAATTTCAATAGTTTTATCCATATAAGCTTCCCCAAGTGCTAAAGAGGTACTAGTCACTAAATCTTTTTTGCTTATAGGGCCATTAATATAAACTTTAAACTTGGGCTCTCCTTGTCCTACAGAAAATATTTCATGATCCCAAAATTCAACTGTAAATGGAACGCTGTCAAAATTTTTTAATAAATTTTTAAAAACTAACTTATCGAAAGCCATAAACTCAATCCTTTCCAAATTCCTTCAAAAATTACTTTTATTATTTACCAAATCATCTCTTTTCATCATCAATAAGGAAAAAAACTTTCAAAAAATCAAAAAAATAACAGTTTATCCACAGTTCCACAAAGTTCCATGTGGAACAATTCCCGAAAATTGTGGATAAATGTCTAATAAAGTTTATTGTGTTGATGAATGTTCTAAATATGATGAAAATGATTTTTTGTCGCAGTGCATATAATGTAATGAAAGGAGTGGAGATATGATTAAATTAGTTTTAATTCGTCATGGTCAAAGTATCTGGAATTTAGAAAATAAGTTTACAGGATGGACTGATGTAGAGTTATCTGATAATGGATTAAATGAAGCTAGGTTAGCTGCTAAAGTTTTAAATAAACATGGATTTGAATTTGATGTAGCTTATACTTCGTGTTTAAAACGAGCTATTAGAACATTGTGGATTATTCTTCATGAGATGGATTTAATGTGGATTCCTGTCTATAAATCATGGAGGTTAAATGAGCGACATTATGGTGCTTTACAGGGATTAAATAAGGAGGAAACGGCAAAAAAATATGGTGAAGAGCAAGTTCATAAATGGCGGAGATATGTGGATATCCGTCCACCTGAGCTAACAAAAGACGATCCTAGATATCCAGGTTATGAATATAAATATCATAATTTGAAGGAGAATGAGTTACCGTTAACGGAAAATCTTGCAGACACTGAAAAACGAGTTTTAGAGGAGTGGCATGAGAAAATTGTGCCTGATTTGTTAGCAGAAAAAAAAGTAATCATTGCAGCCCATGGTAATACGTTGAGAGCTTTAGTAAAGTATTTAGATGAATTATCGAATGATGGGGTGGCGAATTTAAATATTCCAACTGGGATGCCACTGGTATATGAATTAGATGATCAATTAAAGCCAATAAGACATTATTATTTGAATTTAGAGGGTGAAATTCCGAGTGGTATTATTCCAGAATATATTCTTTAAGATACAAAAAAACACTCTGTGGATAGAGTGTTTTTTTGTGTATTATTATTCAAATAGATCATCAAAGACTTCGTCTTCAAGTTCTTTTAATCGTTTCATTTCATTTGATTTTGCTTTTTTCTCAGCCATTTTTTTAACAACACGAGTAGATCCAACGCCGATTCCAACAATAGCTCCGGTAATTAATAGGGCTGCGAATCCACGTTTTTTTGTAATTTTCACTTTTTGTTCCATCATATGCCCTCCCTTAAGACCCTGTAATGGATACTATTATATACTATTTTCGACAATATACAACTTAAATTTAATGTTAGTTAATGGATTAAAATAACTTGGTAACTGATTATTTGATAAGGTCACAAAGTTATTTTTATGAGTATTCTTAAAGTGATTATTTAAAGGAAAAAGTAGCCTTTTTTATTAAAATTGTTATCATAGCAGGTATCATTGAGATTAGTATAATCCGTATTTTACAGTCTAGAAGAGAAGATTTAGTATAAAATCTTTTAAAGAATATTTATCCACAAATTAGTTTTATATTAGTAGATTGTAAATATCAAATAGATATATTTTAAATTAATAATATTTAATGAAGAAAAATTGAAAAAAAACGAAATAATTAAACTGATAACTATAAAAAGATGTGTATAAGTATATAAATAAGATTGAAAAGTGAACCAATGGGGATTTATAGAAAATAGCTAAATTTAATGAATTCTGTAGTAAATAAAGACAAGAGAAGCAAAAATACTGTAAATAATATACGTTTAAATAAGAAAGATCTTAAACTAATTGAGACATATTTAAGAGCTAGAAATTAATGTGTTTTATTCTTTTAACAGGTAGATAGACTGTAAAATTAAAGTAATTAAGAATATCTTATATAGTAGTTATTTAAGTTATGATTCTAAGATAATCGTTGATACGGGATAAAAATGACTATTTGCAATAAAAAGAAGCATTCAGTAAATTGAATGCTTCTTTTTATTATGGCGTTTATGAAACTATTTTTTAATTATTTATATACGATTAGCGATAATTTTTTATGAGGAAAAAACAGTTATTTTTACTATAAGATAATTAGTCTTAAAAGATCCTAATTATTAAGTTTGATTTAAAATAGGTGAATTACTTTCATTACGTATCATTAAGTTTTTATTTTTGACTCTTATTTATTACTTCAACAGAACTAGTTTCTTCTATCATTTTTAGAAATTTACATAAACTCTATTTTTTATAAAAATCTTCATTTTTCTTTATTTTTATGCTTTCTGGAGCATTATTTATAGAATCTTTCTTCTAACCTTCTTTTTCTATCTTTTTTCTTTGATAGTTCTTTTACTTTTTATCATTTATCCTTCCAGGCTGCTTTTTTTATTTTTTCTTCATTTTTTTCTTCTATACTACCACTATACTTAAACATATTAAACAGTATTTTTAAACAACTTCAGAGAAAAAATTCTTCAAACACCATCGAAACTATAGAAAACATTCATAGATTTATTCTATGATTTTGTTTTACACTTGTATTTAAGTTGTATTATAAAAGAAAAAAATATTTTGGGAAATAATTTTGTGAAAATATTAAATATAGTATAGCTTTTTTGAAATGATAAATTTGTAGGAATCTGAAAGAGAAGTTCGACATCTTTTTCTTACTTAATATTGGATAGCATAGTTTTTATTTCGAGTTTAAATAATAAATAAGATGAAAGTTGAGAGGTCACAAAAGCTAGCATTAGATTTTGATTATTGTGGTAAAAAAGAAACCCAGACAAAAAAATTTATTTTGTTATTTGTGTAGGAGGATTTAAAAATGAAAAAAAGATTTCAATGGATATTCGTAGTAATCATGACGATGTTTATAGCAACGGTGCATTGTCATGCAACCGAGGTAAAGAATTTAAAAGAAATAGATTACTTGGATAAATATGAGGTTATTCATCAAAATATGATGGAAAAAATTAAATACACAGAAAAAACAGGTGATTTAAATATAGATTTCTTATTTTACATATTACCTTATGAACAATTTGGAGTTGAGATTTCTAAGTCTGAACTTCGTTATGGAAGTAACCAGAAAATAAAAGATGTTGTAAATATAGTTGTAAAAACGAGTAAAGACCATATAAAAGCAATTGAAAAATTATTAAAATCTATGGAAAAGGATCCTGTGATTGATGAAACAAAAGAAACAGCATATCTTGAACAGTTCAATCAACTCTATAATGAGATGATTATTAGTTTAAAGATAGATAGAGAAAATGTACCCGGTACTGTCGATAAGGATTATTTAGATAAAATGGTGGTTTATTTAGACTATGAACAAAAATTTGCTAATTTGATTTTGGCGAATACCAATCATGAAGAAATTATTAAATTAGCTCAAAAAATTATTACTGATGAAGAAAACAATCTCGGGAAACTTAATACATTGTTAGAAATCACGAAATAGTATGATTCAATAATTAATTTAAATTTTTTTAAAGAAAAAACCTTAGAGAAATGAACAAAATTGTCATTTTTCTAAGGTTTTCATACTTATATAGCTAATTAATTTTATAAGATAAAAATATTCTTAAATAGCCGAATCGATAAATTTATCCACAATTTTTATTACGATTGAATGATGATAATTCAATTATTATAATAAGGTAATATTATTATATCCTGTAAGTGGTTTTCATCTGAATTTTGATTGGATACACTTCGTTAATCTAGATTTTGTGATTTTTCCTGTGGAGCCTAATCGGGTACACTGGCAGAACTACAGGTAAATCAATACTAGCTTGAATTGATTTAGTTACTTTTAATTCAATGAAATTTCCTTTTAAAGTATTTATATCTGAAGTTTTCAAAACGACATAAAAATTTTTATTTTATAGAAGGTGTAATTTATTTCTTCTTTTATCTATATAATAGTTGTTCCTGAACTATCTGTGTTAATTGATCATCTGGATGTGGAACAATTAGCGATGAAACATCTGCGTCACTTAATGTTTATACTTGATAGTTTACCTAAAAGATATGAGTGACTGTCGTTACAGTATTATCAATATCTTCTTCTTCATATGGGGCATAAGTTTCTAATACTTTAATGTTGGATAAAGGTCCAGCTTCCTTATCATAGACCATTACACCTTGCAATGAATTGAATGATTCTCCTGAAACTAGTATCAATTCTACATTATCAATATCTGTTGGCTTAATATAATCATATAGTCTAGCTATGAACTAATAGCATACGAATACGAAAATAAAGGTATTATCAATAACTAATGATAATAAAATAAACACTCCAATCAACTTTTTGTTATTCATCTTTATATATTAAGAATGATTATACTATTCTATACTCTTATTTTTTTGTGTTGAAAAATTGAGTTTTTTACATTTTTGATAAAATAACAAAAAAAGATTTACCTTGAATTACCAAGGTAAATCTTTTTTAATTACTTTCAAAACTAATATATTGAGTTAATTGCTGATTTACGGACATTTGATTTTCGGTACATTTGATGCTGATAGCACCATCGCTTGTTAAGAGTGTTTGAGTTCCTAGCTGATTGAGTATTGAGATAACTTTTTGATCTGGAGCGTTATCTTCTGAACAAGTGATAACAGCATAATCAGGTTTAATTGTATTTAAAAAGAGTGGGAGGACATCATTATCTTTTCCATGATGCGGAATTTTTAAAAATTTATAGGTAGATGGATAAATAGTTAAAAACTCTGTTAAACGTTGTGATTCTGCATCTCCTGCAAATAAAAAACTGTTTTCTCCATAGATGAGGCTAGTTATAATGGAATAGTCGTTTGATTGTTCGTATTCTGTTTGTTGTGCTGGATACAGTGTTAGTTGAGCATCATTTATTGTTAAGTTCATGGTTTGTGTTAAAAGGAGTGGCGTTATATCGTGACGAGATAATGCATCGATATATTCTTGGTACTGGGTTGAATCTTTTGAATAATTGGCTTGAATGATTTGATCAACAGGAATTTCATCTAAAATGATATCGGCACCACCGATATGATCTTTATCTAGATGGGTTAAAATTAAATAATCGATATGATCAATTCCTTTTTCATGAAGGGAAGCAAGAATTTGTTCGCCATTTCGATCTAAACCAGTATCAATCATGATAGTTTTATCACCAATTTCTATAAAAATACAGTCTGATTTTCCGGTATCAAGAATTGTAACTTCAAGTGAGATGTTTGAAGGATCTAAAGAAGTTACTGAGAGATTGTTGATTGATTGTTTACGATTACAGGCAGATAAAGTTGTAAAACTGGTACAGACGATAAATGAAAAACATAATTTTAATAATGATTGATGTTTTATCACATTCAAGCACTCCATTCTATCAGATTGAGTCTATGGCTGAGTTTAGATATAGTGTTTGTTAAATATAGAATATCATAAAGCTAATGTTCAAGTACTACTCTTAATATATAAAAAAAGTAGAAATTTATAGGAATAGAACGATGTCAATTCTTTTTGTTAAAACAAGTCCTAGACAAGATATATATTAGGTAAAATTTAATAGTTTTTATCAATTAGTTTTATAGGTTAGAAGTCATTTTTTTAAATTTAATTTTTTTAATCTATAAGTTTAGTAATAATAAATATGTTTTTTAAAGAGAAGATAAATAAAAAAACGATTTCATTCTATCGAACAAAATCGTTTTTTGAAATTATTTAGAATGAATTGGAAGCCATTCTAAGAATTTCTCAATGTATTCATCCCAGAAGCACCAATCATGTTCTCCTTTACTTTCTATATAAGTAAATTCGATGTTTTCTGAAGTTAAGAAATCTCTATACTCTCGATTATTAACTAATAAATAATCTTCAGTCCCGCAAGAAAGATATAGTTTTGGGATTTCTAAGTTTTCAGTTTTTAGCTTTTTAATAAGGGCATAATAGTCACAATCGCTACCAGATAGTTGAGTTAGATCTCCAAAGATACTTTCAAAGTAATCTCGTGTTCTAAAGAAAGTTTCGTGTTCTATTGGTGCATTTATAGCTTCGTCTAAAATAAGACCTGAAGAAAATCCACCAATATGACTAAATGTATCATGATATTTTAGACCATTTCGAATGGCACCATATCCACCCATTGAGAGTCCAGCGATGAAAGTATCTGCTCGGTTTTTAGAAAGTGGAAACATTGCTCTAGAATGATTAATGAGTTCTTCACCAATGAATCTGCCATAATAATCTTGACGTTTTTGATGATCAACATAAAAACTATTATCTCCTGAGGGCATAATAACAGCTAATTGATGATCAGTAGCCAGTTTTTTAATACGTGTATTTGTAATCCAATCCTCACAATTTCCTAACATCCCATGTAAAAGATAAAGGGTTTTAAATGGTGGAACAGTATCACTTTCAAGTGAACTTTCAATTGGAATAATGGCTTTATAAGTTACATTTCGATTTAAACATTTAGACATGAAGTTGACAGTTAAAACTGACATCAGAGGTCCCCCCTTAAAATTAATTGTTTTATTTTTACTATATCATGTTTAAATAACTAAATAAAGCGATTTCATAAATGAAATTATCTATTAATTCGTCATGATAACTGATTAAATAATCAATTATTGTAATATAATTGTAATAAATGGAAATATTAGGAGGGGTAGTTTGAAAAAGTATTTATTATTTATCGTGATGGTTTTATGTTTGGGAGCTTGTGGTGTGGAACAAGAGGTTAATATTCTAAATCAGGGGGGAGAAAGTCTTGCGATTCAGATGGGAGAGACTGATTTGGGGGTAGTTGTGCATAACTTAGATGAAAGTAAGTTAACCACAATGACCTTGACGAAATTTAGGGTAGAACCAGTTGAGGAGTCATTTTTATTTATTCCAAAATATATCGGAAGTCAGATTACAGTGTATCCTGTTAATTGGGAGGAAAATCACCTAGCTACTGGTGATGCCTTGCTTGAGATTAATGATGTTCAAAATTATGGGGCTCTTTATTTAAAGTGTCCAGTTCCTGAAGGAATTCCCGCGATGAAAGTAGTGATAACTTATGAAGGTCAAAGTTGTGAGTATGTGATTACATATGATGGAAGTGGAATGCGGGATCAAGTAGAGTTTTTAGGGAATGAAATAGTAGATTAGAAGTAGTGAAGCGAGAATTTTAGGTTCTCGTTTTTTATTAAAAAAAGTATAAAACTACCGTATAATGTCACCAAAAAAAACATATTTATTCTTAAATTTTATGATATGATAGTCTAAGACTACAAAATAACCCTAAATTAGACTTTTTAGGACAACGTAGAATGTTTTTTATTAGGAGGGGCTATAGATGAATCGACGAAATAAAGATGAATTTGAAGATAAAGTAAGTTCTTGGAGTGAGAGAATCGGGGCTTCAATTATTGGAGTATTAACAGTGTTAGGTGTAGGATTAATTACTTATACAGGTGTTAAGGCAGTAACTTTTGAAACTCCAAAAGTAGAACAAGAATATTTAACATTAGAAGATACTGAAGTGACACCAGATGTTGCACCCGAGGCAAATGAACAAGACCAATCGGTGACTAATACGATAACAGAAGAAAATGTAACACAGGAAGAAGTTACTCAACCTGAAACTCCGGTCGAAGAAACACAACCAGAAATACCTCAATCAGAACAACCAGTGGTTGAAGTACCCCAAACAGTTGAAGCAACTTGTAATATTGATGGGGTTAATGTTCGTGAGGAACCAAAAACAGGAACAACCATTATTGGCCAATTAATCTCAGGTGAAAAAATCACAGTATTAAACCGTAATTATAGCGATGAATGGGTTCAAGTTTCATACGATGGACAAACAGGATACGTTTATCATGAATATTTAGATTTTAACTAATGTAAAAAAGCTAGCACTACATCACGTGCTAGCTTTTTATTTGGATTGTTAAGTGATGATGGTTGTATCAATGTGCTTAGAAAACTATCAAGAAGGGCGTTTTCTAAGCATATTGATATTGATGGCGATATCTTAACGTAAAGAAAATAGAGATAAATAGTGTTATGATCTCAGCAAATGGAATGGTTAACCAGATGCCATTGACTTCTAAAAACAAAGGCAATATGGTAATCCCGATGATGACTAAAACTAATGTTCTCATTGTTGAAATTAAAACAGATATTTTACCATTTGAAAAAGCAGTAAACATAGCAGATGCAAAGGTATTAATTCCAACGGTTAAGAAGCTAATAGAAAATAAGTTAAATCCATCAAGAGTCATTTGATAGACGTCGCCTGTATCCCCAGTAAAAATTTGGATAATAGATGGGGCTAAGATAAAGGAAAGAATAAAGGTTGTAATCGATGCGACAAGGATAAATCCATAGCTATATCGAATGAGTTGTTTTAATTCATTAGAATTTTGTTCTCCGTAGCTGTAACTAATAAGAGGTGCAGCTCCTGATGAAAATCCAAGATAGATTGAAATGAGAAGAAATTGGGCGTATAACACGATAGTCATGGCTGCTACTCCATCTTCACCTAGGTAATTAATCATCATAAGATTAAATAGTAAGGTTGTAACTCCACTTGAAAGATTGGTAACCATCTCAGAGGAACCATTTGAAGCACTCTGAAGAAGTACTTTGGCATCAAATACAGGCTTTTCAAAGTGAAGGTAATTCTTTTTATTTAAAAAGTAGATAATTCCGATGATTGAAGGAATTAACATTCCAATAACGGTTGCTAAGGCAGCTCCGGCAATTCCCATTTTTAAAATTACAATAAAGACATAATCGAGAATCATGTTGCTAAATCCACCAATTAGTGTATTGATGAGTCCCAATTTCGGATTATTTGCAGTTACCATAAAGTAGTCAAATAGTGATTTTAAAATAGCGACTGGGGCAAAGAATGTTATGATTGAAATATATTCCTTACAATATGAAAATAGGGTATCAGTGGCACCTAATGATTTAATAATCGGATCTAAGAAGATAAGTTCTATTAGCATTAAAACAATTCCAATAATGGTTGAGCAGATAACAATGAGTGTGAAATTTTGTTTGGCTTCTAATGTTTTTCCTTCCCCTAATTTTTTTGCCACGATGGCACTCCCACCAGTTGCAAACATGATAGCAACTCCCCAAGTTAGCGTAGATAGTGGAAGTGTAATATTAATAGCTGATAAAGCGGCTTGCCCGACGAAGCGGGAAACAAAGATTCCATCAATGATGGTATAAAGTGATAAAAAGACCATCATAATCATGGTTGGAATCGTAAAGTTCATAAATGATTTAAAAGATAATGTTGATTGATTCAGATTAATCCCACCTTATTTTAAAAAATATTTTGTATCTTGCTATACTATGATAAAGTATACGGTAACCATACAGTCAAGAGGAGCACATAAATATGAGTGGAATTTCATCGAAGTATTTTACAACAGGAGAATTTGCAAAGTTGTGGGGAGTTAAAAAACAAACTCTATTTCATTATGACGACATTGGTATTTTTCAACCGGCTAAGAGGGATAGCAATGGATATCGTTACTATACTTATCAACAGTTTGAGGTTTTTGCTGTTATATCTGTTTTAAAAGAAATGGGAATGTCTTTAAATGAGATTAAAATTTATCTCGATAATCGAACTCCAGAGGGATTAATTGAATTATTTGAAGATCAGGTGATTAAAGTCAATCGAGAAATTGACTATTTGAAACGGATTCAACAAGTAATGAAAACTAAAATTGAGCTAACGAAAAAAGCAACTTTAATTGATCATACTAAAATTGAGATAAAAGAATATCAAGAAGATTATTTAATTTTAAGTAATAAATTAGATATCTCTGATGATTTAAAGTTTTTTAATGCATTAGTTGAATTTCTTAAGGATGATGAACTGGGACATGCGACTTTGTATTCTATTGGCACGATGATTAGCAAGGAGAATTTATTGAATCAGGAGTACACTAAGTATACATATTTTTATTCTCCTATAACTAATAAAACTCAGGCTCGAATGTTATTTTTAAAACCTAGAGGAAAGTATGTAGTAGGATATCATAAAGGAAGTTATGAGCAGATTCACAAAACATACGAATTATTATTGAATTTTATTGAAGAGAAACAATTGAAAATTATTGGTTATGCATATGAAGAGTTGCTGTTAGATGAAATCTCTGTAAAAGGTTATGAAAATTATATGACTCAGATTATGATTCATGTAGAAGGTTGATTAACTTCTAATAAGATTATTAGATTACAAAACTAAGAAAGAGACCGATATAAAAATTATTTATTCCCCAAAAGAAGATAAAAAATCAAAGGGAAGTCGTAACTGGCAAGATATAATAGATTATGAATTAATAAAACGAGCTTATCCAAAGAATTCTATTTATGATTCATACCTACTAGTATACGAAAGGATAATTGATTTAAATGATGCTCGTGTATATTAACGTATGGTTAATTTTTATGCTTACAAGTTTAATTATCGCGTTATTGTTTCCTCCTTATCGAGGACGTATAATAAATTTAAAGGGCCCGAGTCGTAAGATTTTAAGGAGACAAAACGATGAATTTGAATATTGGAAAAGTTATTTATGAGTTAAGAAAGAAAGCTAAGGTCACACAAGAACAATTAGCAAATGCTGTGGGAGTCTCAGTACCTGCTGTTTCAAAGTGGGAGAATAACACGAGTTATCCAGATATTACGCTATTACCGGCGATTGCTCGCTATTTTAATACAAGTATTGACGAACTGATGAGTTATGATATGACCTTATCGACGGAGGAAATCGACGTCTTTATAAAAAAATGTCAAAGTATGTTACAGACTCAACCTTTTGAGATGATCGTCAAAGAATGTGAATCGTATTTGCATCAGTACCCAAATAGTTTAGAACTAAAGCTGAATATTGGTTCTTTATATATGATGTCATTTAGTTTTTTAACAGAAGAGTCAGATTTTTTAGAAATGATGAATAAAGCAATTGCCCTGTTTGAAGAAGCAGCCACTAGTTCAGATATCAAAGTACAAGAACAGGCTCATTTTCTTTTAGCTAGTCTTTATGGCATGACGGAAGATGAGAAAAAAGCAGAAGAAGTATTATTAAAAATCCCAAAATCTGAATTGAACAGAGATGATTTATTAATTCCAATATATATCCGTCAAAAACGTTACGATGAAGCTAAAAAGATGATTCAAACTAATATAATGAGAGCACTTCAATCTATTACGTTATATTTATCTAATTATGAGAATTTAGCCATTAAGGAAGACAACTTGGAGTTGGCAGAAAAATTATTACTTATTCAGCCTGAACTTGTAAATTTATTTGATTTAGAAAGAGAATTAGGATTAGGTTATGCTCTAGAGGCTGCTAATTTTTATGCAAGATTGAAAAATAAAGAAAAAACGTTATCGTTTTTAGGAATGCTAGTCGATAAGTTATCATCAACAGAGAAAAAAGGAAAGTCTGAATTTTTTAATCTGTTGGATTTACATGAAAGTGCCGCTGCGTCTCAGTTACCTATATTACTTTTAAGGTCATTAGATATGGATAGATGTTATGATTTTATAAAAGAAGATAATACATTTAAAGTATTAGTTCATCGTTTAGAGCGATTAAAACCTCATGATTAACATGAGGTTTTTTTGATATGTCAAATAATCTAATAATGAGACATTCTTTTCGTTTGTCTTTATAGCGTGAAAAGAGTAGAATAAAGTGTTGTTAGAGTCATTTAACATAGTAAACATAGTTAGAAAAAGAGGGGTAATACATGAGATTAATGGCGAAACTATTTGGTATCTTGATGGTTGTCGGCATTTTGATTGGTTTTTATTCTGCTTATGTAGAACCTCATTTATTACGTGTGAAGCAATATGATATGAAATTTGAGCAAGTAGCGGGCAATCCTATTACGGTTGTGCAATTTTCAGATACTCATGTCGGTGATTTTTTTACAACAGAAGATCTTAAAAAGGTTGTAGATAAGATTAACGAACAACAGGCGGATCTTGTATTGTTCACAGGTGATTTAATGGATAATGCAGCGGAGTATGATGGGTCAATTGATGAGATTGCGACGATTTTATCTAAAATAAAAGCAACAAATGGTAAATATGCGGTTTTTGGAAATCGTGATTACGGAGGCGGTGCAGAACGCTTTTATGAAGATTTAATGGAGTCGGCAGGGTTTGAAGTGCTTGTAAATTCCAGTCGGACTTTAGAAGTTAAAGGAACAACTATCAGTTTATTCGGTGCTGATGATGCTTTAATTGGGTACTATAATTCAAATAAAACGATGCAAGGAATCAGTAATGATCACTTGAATTTGCTACTGATTCATGAACCAGATTTAATTTCTGATTTCCTCAGTTACCCCATTGATTTAGCAACAGCTGGTCATAGCCATGGAGGACAAGTTTATATTCCATTTTATGGGCCATTATTAACGACAGCTTTGGCAGAGGATTATGTGCGTGGGCTTTATGATTTTGGAAATAATCGAAAGACATTACTTTATGTAAATACCGGGATTGGAAATACAAAAGTACCGTTTCGATTATTTAATGTGCCACAAATTTCAGTATTTAAGTTAGAGAAAGCAGAATAGTCTGCTTTTTTTGTTACAATAAGGAGTAATAAGGAGGGATTTCATGAAATGGATTCGATTACGTTCATCTGATGAGAAGTATTTTAATCAGGCATGGGCGATTTATGAACAAAGTTTTCCGGTTTTTGAACAACGTTTACTAAGAGATCAGCAAGCAGCAATGAAAGATGAGGAATTTTATTTTATAGCTATTGTAGAAGAAGAGCGTGTTATTGCAATCGTAGGATATTGGATTTATCCACAGTTTATTTATATTGAACATTTAGCCGTACATCCAGAGGTTCGGGGTCAAAAAATTGGAACAAAAGTATTACATGAATTAAGGGAGCTTCAAAAGACTCTTATTCTTGAAATTGATCCACCTGTGGATAACATTTCAATTAAGCGTCTTCATTTTTATGAAAATGTGGGATTCAAGTTGAATGATTATCCTCATGTCCATCCCGCATATCGTTTAGAGTATAAGGGGCATGAATTAAAGGTTTTAAGTTATCCACAAGGCATTTCATTACATGTCTTTAAAATATTTAGACAATATTTAAATGATACAGTTATGAAATATTCTGAGCGTTAATGAAAAAGGCTATCTATATAGATAGCCTTTTTCATTAATAATTCTTTGACTATTTGGTAATTTATATATATAAGTTCAGATAAGTTTTTAATACTTGAGAAACTTTTTACTTATCAGTGAAAGAAAGCTACGAATTAGCAAGCTTATGATGCAGCGCAAGGAATCTAGTATCAAAAAGTTTTATAAAATTAGGTTAATTCTAAAATGTAGGTAATCCAGTGTTTGGCATATAGAATAATCCCCAGCTGCTTGTCAAAAACATTTTTGTTTATATACAGTAGACCATCTATTTTAGAGAGGTGATGTGAATGAAGATGGGAAAACAACTTTTGAGTATAGGAAACTTCATATTTTTATTATTAATCATGATGAGTAGCTCTAAGGATGAGCTTTATATTTTGACGCTAGTGCAACAAGATTTAGGCGCTTTAGATGGGATAGAAGTTGGATCAGATGATGAAACGATTGTAGATCTTAATATTTTCCATACGAATGATATTCATGGAGGTGTGGATGAAAATATCGGATTTGCAAAATTTAAACATTTTATCAATCTAGCTAATGAGTATACAAGAGCAGAAGGATACCTTGTTCTTGATGCCGGTGATATATTTCATGGAACGCCATTTGCTACAGTAGAATTAGGGGAAAGTGTTGCACAGGTATTAAAGGTTGTTGGATATGATGCGATGTCACCTGGGAACCATGATTTCAACTATGGACAAGATAGACTAGTTGAGCTTGGAAAAGTAGCTGACGTTGAATTATTAGCGGCTAATGTAAAAACGATAGAGGGGAAGTTACGCTACGGGGATTGTTTTGTCAAAGAGATTGGAGGAATGAGTGTTGGATTGTTTGGGCTGACGACACCTGAAACGGTGACTAAAACGAATCCTGAAAATGTAGTGGGCTTAACATTTGGGACAGAGGAAGAGATTGTAGCAGAAGCTAAATTAATGGTTCAAGTGTTACAAGAGAGGGGAGTTGATGTGATTATTGGCCTAATGCATATGGGAATTGATACAGATAGTAGGATTAAATCGACAACAATCGCCAGTCAGGTTGATGATATTGATTTGATTATCGATGGTCATAGTCATTCTGAGTTAAATCAATATGAAATCGTAAATGGGACCATATTAACGTCAACGGGTGAACATTTTAAAAATGTTGGCGTGGTTACTATCCAGTATGATTTGATGGCAGATGAAATAATTAAGTTAGTACCACATCAAATCTCGATGAAACAACTTGAAAAATGTGAAGAGGATACTGAAGTCAAGTCAGTCATTGATAGGATAAAAAATAACCAAAAATCAATTTTGGAAGAAGTTATTGGCACAACGGCTATTAAATTAGAGGGAGGTCGTTCTTCTGTTTTAAATGGCCATACGAATTTAGGTCATTTATTAACTGCTGCTATGTTAAATGAAACACAAGCTGATATTTCACTCATCAATGGTGGAACAATTCGTGATTCAATAGATGTTGGAATGATTACGAAAGGTGATGTATTGAAGGTTTTACCCTTTAGTAATCATATCGTAACGGTTGAAATGACTGGGAAACAACTTATTGAAATTCTAAATAAAGGATTAGTAATAGGTAGTGGAAGATTTCTTCATTTTGCAGGTCTCTTAGTTGAAGCTAAATTAGTTCAAGAAGCGGGATGTCCTGATCGCTATGAAGTTTTATCCGTTCAGTTTAATCAGCAACCTTTAGAGTTAACCCAAACATATGTGGTTGCCATGAATGATTTCATGGTAGCAGGCGGAGACGATTATCAGATGAGTCAAAGTTCAAACCTATTAAATTCATTTGGTACGTTAGATGAAGCACTCATTTCATATGTTAAAGAGTATGGAGAGATAGCTATTTTAAATGCGAATCAAATCAATAATCTAATTATTTTAACGGAAGAAGATATGTTATCTGATGAAAATAAGGTAAATCATTAATATTTAGTCTCATTAGGAAAAGAAGTTGGATGATGAGTCAATTGAAGATGTCAAAAAAAGACGATTAGTTATAAAACTAATCGTCTTTTTTGAGTGAATTAAATTTATGAAGGATAAAGAAAAAATAGTATTTTTACAATTTTTTACTAATGGTTTACACTGAACAGTCTAATTCACAGAAAATTAATATTATTAATTTTTATTAACGATTCATTCATCTTCTCTTAAATTTCTACTGCTATAGTTTAAGTATCGTGTGAAAAGAGTGACTAGGGAGGAAGATTAATGCTTTTAGAATCAATTATTTCTACAAAGATTAAAACGGGAGGGCAAGAAAGGATTAGTGTAACTAAAAACAAACGGAATCTTATTAAAAAGATGGAGCCATTTTTTTACTTAGCACCAGCCTTTATCATCTTTTTGATTTTCGTGTTTTATCCATTTCTTAAAACTATTATGTTAAGTTTATCCACGACTAACTTAAGAGGAGAAATTAAATCATTTGTCGGATTAGAAAATTATATTGAGTTATTCACATCACCAGAGTTTTATAACTCAATTTTGGTAACATTCAAGTTTGTCTTAATGGTCGCAACACCAGCCGTTATTCTTGGATTTATTCTTGCTTTACTCACAAACAATCAATTAAAAGGAAATCGAGTTTATGAACTTTTATTTTCATTGCCGATGGCGGTTGCATCAGCTCCAGCCGCAGCTATATGGACGATGATTTTCCATCCTACCAACGGCATTTTAAATTTTGTGTTAGGACAAGAAATCGGTTGGTTAATTGATCCGAAGTATGCTCTTTTCTCAGTTGCCGTCGTCACGGTTTGGTTAAATCTTGGACTCAACTTTATTTTCTTAACGACAGGCCTCCGTAATGTTCCAGCAGAACTATTAGAAAGTGCTTCAATTGATGGGGCAAATTTTTTTCAAAAATTAAAAAATATCATTATTCCAATGGTATCGCCTCAAATGTTCTTAGTAATTTTCATGAATTTAATCAATGCTTTTCAGGCTTTTGGCCAAATCAAATTATTAACACAAGGTGGCCCAGGAGATTCAACGAATGTTTTAGTTCATTCCATTTATCGAGAAGCATTCTTTAACGGACGATTTGAAACAGCTTGTACGCAAGCCATTGTCTTATTCTTCATCATGATGATTGTCACTTTAATACAATTCAAATTTGAGAAAAAAGGAGTGCATTATCAATAATGAAAACATCTAAAAAAAATCGAGTTATTTTAACGATTGTTAATCTTGTGGTTGGAGTAATTATTATTGGACCACTTCTATATGCGGTGTCATTAAGCTTCATGACACCGGGAGAGATTTCACAGTATCCACCTAAGCTAGTACCAAGTAAGGTTACACTTGAAAATTATCACACGGCAATCAATAGTGTTCCTTTATTTAGATTTATTGTAAACAGTTTTGTTGTTTCAATCTTAGTTACAATCGGCCAAGTTTTTACCGCGAGTTTAGCATCATTCGCTTTTGCTTTCTACGATTTCAAAGGAAAGAAATTATTATTCTTAATGGTTTTATCAACAATGATGATTCCAGGAGAAACAACGATTATCTCGAATTTTTTAACGATAAGTTCATGGGGATGGACAGATAGTTTACAGGTGTTAATTGTTCCATTTTTAACATCAGCGATGGGGATTTTTTTAATTCGCCAGTTCTACTTAACGTTACCTAAAGATTTAATTGAGGCAGCAAGAATTGATGGGTGTAGTAACTTCATGCTCTTAATCAAAATCTTAATTCCAATTTCAAAACCAGCGATTGCTTCTTTATCGATTTATACATTCATTAGTACATGGAATCAATATTTATGGCCATTGTTAACGATTAATAATGGAAATAATCGAACCGTACAAATCGGAATCAGTATGCTTCAGTTTGCTGAAGGGAGCAATTATGGTGTGGTATTAGCAGGGGCAGTTTTAATTTTAATCCCATCTATTTTAGTGTTTATTTTAGGACAAAAATCACTTGTTCAAGGAATGACAGCGGGATCAGTAAAAGGATAAAAAGGGAGGAAATAGATAATGAAACGTAAATTATTACCAGTAGCAGGGGCTAGTATTTTAGCAACATCATTATTAGTAGGGTGTAGTGGAAGAAATGAAGTATTAAATTCAACTGATGCGACGAAATCGACCAGTAAAGTAACTGAGGTGACGTTTTGGCACTCTATGGGGGGGAAAGGTGGAGAAGCGATTGAGACTTTAGTATCTGAATTCAATAGTTCTCAAAGTAACATTAAAGTAGTGGCCGAGTATCAAGGCTCATATGATGATTCGATTAATAAATTAAAAAGTGCTGCTCTAGGAAACTCAGGACCAGATATTATGCAGTTATATGAAGTTGGGACAAAGTGGATGATTGATAGTGGGTATGCAACGCCAATGCAAGAATTGATTGATCGTGATGGATATGATATTTCTTCTCTCGAAGAAAATATTTTAGATTACTATAAAATTGATGGAACGTTATATTCAATGCCATTTAATACGTCGACACCAATTCTTTATTATAATAAAACGGCATTTGAAGAAGTAGGGTTAGATCCTGAAGTAGCACCAACAAACTTCGATGAAATTCTTGAATTTTCAAAAATGTTAAAGACAGAGACTCGCTATGGGTATTCAATGAGAGTATATGGATGGTTTTTTGAGCAATTCTTAATTAAACAGGGTCTTGATTATGCGAATGAAGGAAACGGACGTGATGGGGTTGCGACGTCGGTTGTTTTTGATGAAAATGGTGGGGCATTCAATATTATTCAGGGATGGAAAAATTTAATTGATTCAGGATATGTTTTAAATTTAGGGCGTAGTGATGATGCTGTTTTAGATGCGTTTGGCTCTGGGAAGGTTGCGATGATTATTGGATCAACTGCTTCTTTAACAGATATTAAATCAAAAGTAGGTGAATCATTTGATTTAGGGACTGCTTATTTACCATCAGTTTCTTCAACTGATGAAGGTGGTGTTTCAATTGGTGGGGCCTCATTATGGATCATGGATAAAGGAAGCGATGTGAAACAAGAGGCTGCCTTTGAATTCATTAAATTCATGGTGTCGGCAGAAAGCCAAGCAAAATGGGCAGCTGCAACAGGATATTTCTCTGTTACTAAAGACGCTTATGGCATTGAATCAATGCAAGAACATTTAGAAAAAAATCCTGAATTTTTAACAGCGATTAATCAACTAAGAGAATCTAATAATCAATCAGGAGCCCTTTTAGGCGTATTCCCAGAAGCTCGTGCTTCAATTGAAGAAAATATTGAAAAAGTTTTAAATAATGAAATTGATTCACAGACAGCAGTTTCTAACATTGCAAAAACAATTAATACGGCGTTAGAAAAATATAATAAAGCAAACAATTAAAAATGAGGGAATGTAAATGAATAAATCAATTTTCTTTGATGTGGATAATACACTCGTCTGTCGAGAAAAAAATATGATTTCAAAAAGTACCATACAGGCAATTAAATCTTTAAAAAAGAAAAATATTAATATAGCCATAGCAACAGGAAGATCTTTGGCTATGGTTAAACAAGAATCTTTTTATGACATGTTTAAAACGATTATTTCTGCTAATGGTTCCTTAATTACTGTGAATGATGAAGTGATTTATAAAGAATACATGAATCAAAGGTTAGTCAGAGATCTTTTAACGGTTTTTGAAAAAAATCAAACGCCCTATTGTATTCATTTTCTTCATGAGAGTAAAGGAAAACTAAATCAGGCCTGGGTAGCAGAGTTTTCAATTAAATACAATATGCCGTTAGGATACTTAGAAGAAGATATTTTAAATCAAATTGAAAAGTATGAAGTCTTTCAAATTAATGCATATATTAAGGATAGTGAAATTGAAATGATGCGTCAATCTTATCCACAGTTTAGTTTTGTAAAGCTTATTGATATTGAGGACGGATACGATATTTTCAATAAACATTGTAGTAAAGGGAGCGCAATTCGTTATCTTAAGTCACATCAAAGTGGTAAGGAGATGGAGTACTATGCTTTTGGGGATGGATTTAATGATTTAGAGATGTTTGCTGAGGTGGATTATTCAATTGCGATGGGGAATGGTTGTGATTTATTAAAGGAAAGAGCAACTTACGTAACGGATAGCATCCATGAGAATGGTATTTACAACGCTTTAAAAAATTTGAAATTAATTTAGAAAAACGACTTCATTTCAGGAGACAATGTGTTATTTTATAAGGATAGTTTTTAAATTGGGATCGTCGTAAAGTTTAAAAATGTGAGGTGTGTTTATGATTAATTTTGCTCACCGAGGAGCGAGTGGAGATTTTCCTGAAAATACGTTACTTGCTTTCTTAGAAGGAATTAAAGCAGGAGCGACAGGAATTGAGCTTGATGTTCATAAAAGTAAGGATAATCAATTAGTCGTTATTCATGATGAGGATGTTGAGAGAACACTTAGAGGAAAAGGTCTTGTTCAAGATTTTACGTTAGAAGAATTACAAGCCCTAAAGACGAGAAAATTATTATTTCAAACAGTGGATAACTGTAATGTCCCAACGCTTGAGAAAGTCTTTAAGTTAATCAAGCAACATAGCGTGATTTTAAATATTGAATTAAAAACAGATGAAATTCACTATGTGGGAATTGAAGAGGATGTCATCTCATTAATTCATCAATATGGATTAGTCGATCAAATTTTGATTTCAAGTTTTAATCCTGAATCGATTCGTATTTGTAAAGAACTCGATGAACGGATTAAAACAGGCCTGTTGTATGATGAACCCATTGAAAATGTCATTGAGTTTGCGAAAGTTTTAAAAGCTGATGCTATTCATCCTAATTTGAGATGGGTATCTGAAGATTTAATTAAAGAAGCTCATGCTAATGGTATTCTCGTGAATGTGTATACCGTGAATTCACCTTCCTATATGAGAAAGCTAATTCAAGCAGGCGTAGATGGAATCTTCACTGATTATCCGGCATTATTAGATGAAATTTTAAAATAGAAGAATTAATTTCATAAAAAGTAAGAGAGCAGAATAATCTGCTCTCTTACTTTTCTTTATTTTGTATTTTTTGAAGTAGTGTGGCTAATCGTTTAGCACGCGTTTCTTCTTTTTTTGCTGAGTTGATTGAATCAATGTTTTTTTTCTGAACTGAGTAAGATAAAGAATTCCAAAATTCTAGATGTTGTGGATGTTGTTCAAAGAACGATTTGACCTCATCAGGTAGTTCGACAATACGAGGCAGTTCATCTTTTTTTAGTGTCACCGTAACAGTGTCACCGATTGTTTTACCGATTTGTTCACGAATTTCTTTCTTAATCCCAATGATGTGACAATCAGTTCCCATTTTTACAAGTGATCCACGATATTGGACTCCATCAAATGATGCAATAACTTTTACTCGTTTAGCGCCATAAACTTCTTCAACATTAAATGGAATCTCGATATAAGCTCCACCCTTTGTTTTTGCTTCTATTATTTTTGCATTAAATGCTTGCATCTCTTTATAACCTCACTTTAATAGTACGTTTTTAATGATATCAAATTCTTCAGAGATGGTCATTATTTTTTATATAAGGATTTAATCCAGCTATTTAATTTTTTAAGATGATGAATTTCTTCGTTAACAACCTTTGCTTGTTGATTTTGTTCATTAACTAAAATTTGATTGAGTTGTTCAATCACGGGATAGAGGTTCTCCCAATTACTTTTATGACGTAATGTTTCAATAATATCTGATAAATCAAGATGGGTAAGTAAAAGATTTTTCCCCCAAGCAAGATGACGATCGTCTTCATATAACGATTGGTTCACATAAAAATCAAATGTGTCTTTATCGTAATAATAATTAAATAAATTTAAATCAATTTTACATAGTTCGATAATAGCTTCAGGAACTTTTTGATTTTTCAATAACCGAATTGCTTCACGAAGTTGAAAAATATTCTCTTGATGAGCCTCATGAGGAAAAATACTGGATCCGTTCCATGAAAGGCGCACAAAACATTCCTGAATCTCTAGATAAATATAGTGAAGTTGCTTATTCAAATAATTGATTTCTTGATTGCTAAACTCGTTCTGATTCAAATAGTCATACAATTTCTTAGCACTCCATCTCGCTTTATGCATCTCAAGATATAGCGATTTATACTGATGGTATGTCTCATAATCAAGACTATTTTCAAGAGCCTCAAACAAAGCCTCGAAGTTAAAAGGCTTAATCTTCATTTGGTCGAAGAGGATAATGAGCGTTCCATAAAGCTTGTGACAGTATAAATAAGCTGCGGGACTAAAATGATTTTGAATCAAATCGTAATTAGTTCGATACGTTGTTTTGACGTACTCACTATCTGGACGATAACTAATCACGGTCGGAACCCCACTTTGAGAATAAGGAAAATCATCACTTAAAATAGTCGTTGGAGCATCAACGAGTGCTCCTTTTTTATAGGGACATCCCCGGACAAGCTTTTCAATAGATTGAATGATCCGTTGGTATTCATAAGTTGTTTTCATCATATGGGAATCACAATCATCTTGTGCGACAAATCCTTCTAAATTAATTGCAATAAAAGCTTTTTCAGCCCATTCTGGATGATTAAACCTTATTTGCTGATAACTACCGACTGACCAATTAAACGAAGAATTCGTCATCCCCCAAATTCTGGCGCTATGAGCAATAAAGATAATTGTCTTTTTAGGCTTATAATCACTCAAATTTAAAGTTCTCGCTAAACTGAGCAATAATCCGCAACCGCTCGCTCCATCATGGAAACTATGAAAAATTCCATCATAGTGAGCCATTACCAAAATTAACTCATCCGATTGCTCACCAGGAATTTCCCCAATCACATTATACGACTGCTGATCAGGAGTAACCGTATTATAACAATTTAAAATCACAGATAAACTTTCCCTTTTCCCAAGTCGTTTTTTCAACGCTTTAGCATCTTTTAAGCTCATTGAAAAAGTAGGGATGTTAGCAGGAGCAATAAAATTATCATAGTTAAGAGATTCTGTAATAATTTTATCGTCATTTTCAAATGGAGCAACAATGATTCCATAAGCTCCATTTTTTTTAGCTTGATAGGCTGAGACTCCGACCTGACATCCGATATATTCATCTAAATCAATTAATACCAACTTATCTTTAACATCGAGATCTTGATAATCAGATCGAGTTCCACGTCCAACATAAACAAGTTCAAATTCTTTGTTGGCAATGATACAGTTATTTGCATAAGAACTTAATGTAATTTTTTTAGGTTGTAATTTATCGACATAATATAAAGCGGCATTTTTAAAATCCCAGGAATCAATGTTAACTTGTTCTTTTCTGACGTTTTGAAGGCCAATATTTATAAATTCTTGAAATATGAAGTTGCTGGCCTCAGTTTCTGCCTGAGATCCGGCTGTTCTAAAACCAAGTTCTTCATTAGAACCAAAGTTGGCGAGGGTAGTCGCAACATAGGTAGCATATTCAACGTTGATTTTATCGTAAAAGATATCTAAGTCCTCTTGATAACTCATCGCTTCATCTCCTTATATTTAGCATTATTAATAATATATTAGGCGATGGCGGAATTGGTTACACTGTAGGCTTAAATTAGAAATTAAAGTTTATTATCATTGTTTTTTGTTTGTTAAAAGTTTGAAAAAATAAAAAAATGTGTACTTTTAGTGGTATTTTCTTGCTTATTTTGTATCAAAATGATGTAAAATTGATGTTTTTTGGAATATATTTCCGCTAGTATGTGGTAATCTTTTCTGGGTATAATTAATTATGTTTAACCATTTAAACTACCTCGCCTCATAGGGAGAAGAGCTAAATTTACAAGGAGGTAAGCATATGAGTAAGAAAAACGGCAAGAAAAAAGTAACAATACTCGATAGAGTAGAGAGAATTGGGAACGCGTTACCGCATCCAGCAACAATTTTCTTAATTTTATGTGGAGTAATCGTTGTATTATCAGCAATCTTAGCAGCATCAGGAGTTTCGGTAACGTACGAGGGGATTAATCGTACAACGAATGTTGTTGAGGAAATGACAGTAACAGTAAATAGTCTTCTTTCAAAAGAAGGTGTTCAATATTTATTTAAATCAGCAGTAAGTAACTTTACTGGATTCGCCCCACTTGGTACAGTTTTAGTAGCATTACTTGGGGTTGGTCTTGCTGAAGGAACTGGATTCATTTCAGCTTTATTAAAGAAATTAGTTATGAGTACACCAAAACGTTTAATTACGGTAGTTGTTGTACTTGCAGGGGTTTTATCAAGTATCGCATCTGATGCTGGATACGTAGTATTAATTCCTCTTGGAGCTATTATTTTCTTAAGTGTTGGACGTCATCCAATGGCAGGTCTTGCAGCGGCATTCGCTGGGGTATCTGGAGGATTCAGTGCTAACGTTATGGTTGGTCCTACTGATTCATTACTTGGAGGATTAACAACTGAAGGAGCTAAGTTATTTGATCCAAACTATGTAGTTGGGATGGAAGCGAACTGGTGGTTCTTAATTGCTTCAACAGTATTAATCACAGTTATCGGAACATTCGTGACTGAGAAAATCGTTGAACCACGTTTAGGAGCTTATAAAGGTGATGCAACAGTCGAAGAAAATTCAATGACTGTAACAAAAGAAGAAAAACGCGGATTAAAATTCGCTGGTATCGCAGCATTAGTTATCCTAGTAGGAATTATTGCTTTAGTGGGTCCAGCAAATGGATTATTACGCGGAACTGATCCAGGTGTACAAGGAATCTTAAAATCACCATTTATGGATTCATTAGTATTCATCATTGCATTATACTTCGGATTAGTTGGTATCGCTTATGGTGTTGGTGCTAAAACAGTTAAGAATGATAAAGACGTTATGAACTTAATGGGTAAAAGTATGGCTTCAATGGGATCATACATTGTGTTAGTATTCTTCGCTGCTCAATTCGTTGCTTACTTCAGTTATACTAACTTAGGAACAATCATCGCGGTTAAAGGTGCTGATATGTTACAAGCAATCGGATTACAAGGTATTCCATTAGTTATCTTATTTATCTTAGTAGTAGCATTTATCAACATCTTCATGGGATCAGCTTCTGCTAAATGGGCTATCTTAGCTCCAGTATTCGTTCCAATGTTAATGAAAGTTGGATTCACACCAGAATTTACGCAAATGGCTTATCGTATCGGAGATTCTACAACTAACTTAATCTCTCCATTAATGAGCTACTTCGCATTAATCGTAACATTCGCTCATAAATATGATAAAGATTCAGGAATTGGTACTTTAATTTCAACAATGGTTCCTTATTCAATCTCTTTATTAATTGGATGGACACTGTTATTAATTATCTGGTTCGTATTCAACTTACCATTAGGACCTGGAATCTCAATCTTTATGTAATAAAAATTAAAAGGCTTGAACAAAATGTTCAAGCCTTTTTTACATATATGGATGATCTGTTTTTTTCATTTCAATGACAATAAAATGTGAGTCATGTGTCGCCTCAATATGAACATGATCTTCTATAATTTCAAGAGAATCTTTCTCTTTTAATGCAATCCCGTTCACTTCTGAGAAGCCTTCGATTTGAAGAAGGTAAGCTTGACGATTCACCCCAACATTTATATCAGCCGTATTATGTTCGTCTAAAAGAATCGTATAGATATTAACGTCTTGATTTAGGGTAATAGGGGCATCATCTGTTAAATCAGATGCCATATGTAACCATTCATTATGACGTGCATCCCAATCAAAGTGATAGACTCCATATGTTGGTTGATGTCCTTTTTTATCTGGAGTAATCCACATTTCAAGAAGTCGAAGCGGTTCATCTTGATCGTTGTACTCACGATGTGTTGTACCGGTACCAGCGCTTAAGTATTGCATTTGTCCACGAGTTAAGTGAGTGGTATTGCCCATACTATCAGTATGAGTTAACGTTCCAGAGATGACGTATGTTAAAATCTCCATATCTTTATGGGGACAAGCTTCAAATCCACTATGTGGTGCAATCATATTATCATTTAAAACACGTAAGACACCGAAATTAAGATTCGCTTGATCGAAGTAATCAGCATAGGAAAAGTGGTATGTTGACTCAAGCCAATCGTAAACTGCACCACCCATGAACTGATGATCGAGTTTTCTGAGCATAGTATTTCACCCCATCTTAAAAATTAGGCATACGCCTACTCATAGTATTGATGAGTTAGCTGAAAGTATACTTCATATTACGATTAAATTCGACAGGAAATTTATTTCCCAGGTAACAAAAAGAAGTATAATTATCAAAGGAGAAAGGAGTAATCATATGGAACATAAGGTTTTAATTGTAGAAGATGATTTGAGCATTGCGCGTTTAATTAAATTAAATTTGAATTTAGCGGGCTATTTAACGGAATCAGTTGAGGATGGTTTATTAGCTTTTGAGCGAATTCAAAAAGAAAAGTTTGATCTTATTTTACTTGATGTGATGATTCCAGGAATGGATGGATTTAAGTTAATGGAAAAAATACGTCCCTTAAATATTCCGGTTATTTTTTTAACAGCAAAGACGTCGACGATGGATAAGGTAGACGGTCTACGTTTAGGGGCAGATGATTATATGGTCAAGCCTTTTGAAGCGATAGAGTTATTAGCTCGTATTGAAGCAGTTTTAAGAAGATATGGTAAAGTTCATAAATTGTTAACATATAAAAATATTACGGTGAATGATGAAAAGCGTGAAGTTGAGCTAAATGGTAACGTCGTGTATCTCACAGTGAAAGAATATGATTTGTTTTTAACACTGTTAAAAAATAAGAATATTGCCTTATCCCGTGAACAGTTAATTGAAAAAGTATGGGGAATTGATTATTATGGTGAAACTCGGACAGTTGATATGCATATTAATGCGCTACGTAAAAAGTTAGGGTTACAAGAGGAGATTAAAACAGTCTATAAAATTGGATATCGTTTGGAGGATTAATCGTGAAGATTTGGATTAAGATTACATTGTATTCGATGATTGTCTTTACGATTATTTTTAATATATCTGGGGTGCTCATTATTGAAGAGAATCATTCTAATATGCTAAATCAAGAAGTTGAAAGTACGCTTAGTCAGACGGATTCTATTTATAAAGGCATTGTCGCGATGGGGCCTGTTTTTAAGATTTATAATGATGAAAGTTATACCAAAGAGTTATTAAAGTCATATGCTCAAAATGTTGTTTATGGGAGTGGCAAAGAAATAAATTACATAGAAATTATTAATGATAGTAATGAGATGATTTATACGAATATTGATTTTAAATTGCCTGATAGACGTATTGAATATGATCAAATTAAGACAGATGAAATTAATTATATATTAAGGGAAATTGAGGGGAAAACTTATTTGTTTTCATCCATTTCAGTTCCAGTAGAACAGACGATTTATCGAATTTCTTATGTAAGAGATTTAACTCATTTATATATAAATAGAATTCAGGAATATCAGTTTTTTATCTTACTTGATGCCCTAGCGTTAGTAATCTATTTTATTTCAATGTTTGCAGTGAGCAAATCTATTACAAAACCGATTGAACGAATGGTTCATTCGACGAAAGTTATTGCAAGTGGCCATTATAACGAACGACTTCAGATTCGTACTCATGACGAAATGGGACGTTTAGCTCACGATTTTAATGAGATGGCTCAAGCAATTGAAATTAAAATTAACGAGCTTGCTAAAAGTAACGAAGATAAACAAAATTTTATTAATGACTTTACCCATGAACTGAGAACACCATTAACTTCAATTCTTGGGTATACTGATTTTTTAAGAAAATCGCCATACAATGAAGAGTTATTTTTAGAAGCATTAGATACTATTTATAATGAAGGAAAACGATTGGAAACAATCTCAGTTAAATTGATGAATTTAGTATTACTTGAGAAGGAAAATCTTCCACTTCAAAGAGGAAATTTAAAAGATGTCATTGAATCCATTTTACCTATTCTTGAAATGAAGACCTCAGCGTATCATTTGAATTTGATTGTTAATTGTGAAGATGGTGAGTTTTTAATGGATGTAGATTTAATGAAATCTCTGATTATTAATTTAGTTGAAAATGCGATAAAAGCATCTCAAGAAGACCATAACATTTCGATTCGTTGTGAGTCGCTACAGAATGAAATTTTATTAATCGTTGAAGATGAGGGATGCGGGATTTCACCGCAACATCTTGATAAAATAACGCAACCCTTTTATATGGTAGATGAAGTCAGAACGACGAGAAATAATGGATTAGGTCTTGGGTTAGCAATTTGTAAAAAAATTATTCAGTTACATCAGGGAGAATTAATAATTGAAAGTCAGATTGATCAAGGCACAAAAATAATGGTCAAGTTTCTAAAGATAGGAGGGGAAGCATTATGAGAAAAATAATCTTTATTTTAGGATGTTTATTTCTTAGTGGATGTTCTCGGCTCTTTAATACGATTCAACTTGATACTTTGATGAGTCAAAAGATTGAAACAAATGCGTTAGATATTAGTTCTAATTACAATGGAATTGTTTCAGTTGATACGATTAAAGATATTAGTATTAAAGCTGTGAATAGCTACCTTCAAAAAAGTTTACAACTTGATAATGTTGCTATCGCTGTTCAGTTTTATGAATCTGAAACAATGGAAAATCTCATTTTAGAATGGAAACATAAGCCGTACCTCTTTTCTTTTTCAGAAGAAGTGATTGATAGTTTAAATGATGAATTGAGTGAAGGAATTTTTATTGTTGAAATGAAAGGTGAAACTTATGATTATCAAGTCATTTTAACGGCTAGTAGTGGTCAACTATTAGAGATTGATGATTGTTCAAAAGGAACTCGATTCTCTGATGGTGATAAAGTTGAGGTAGAGGAAGTGATAGCTATGTGTCAAAATTATATTGAGATGGTTATGGGAATTAATCCTGATACCCTTAGCTTTGAGATTGGAAGCTCTGATTTTTCTAATAATTATGAGTTAACGTATTATGATAAGCAAACAAAAGAACAATCTTTTTTATTAGAAGTAAATCCTTATACATTACGTATCGTGAGATGTTCACTTGGGTTTTGGTCGACGTTAAATTAAAAAAAGACGCATCTTAGGATGCATCTTTTTAAAACTTTACAACTTCTATATAACTTTTTTAAATCTTTCATAGATGCAATCGATATAATTGTCTCAATATGTTAGAGATTGACGAAAAGAGGGATGAAAATGCGATATAGAAATAGCAAACAAAAACCCCGATTTAAATATATAAAAATGAGTTTATTTATTTTACTCTTAACAGCTATAGGTGTATTGACGAATATAAAATTAAAAAAGGAAGACTTGATAGAGCCTGCTACATCAGAGATACAAGTTTTCGCACGAAGTATAGAAGAAGAGAAACAAAAATTGATTGTCATTGATGCGGGTCATGGAGATGAAGATCCAGGGAGTAGCATTTCAAATGTTGATGAAAAAGATCTTAACTTACAGATTGCGTTAAAACTAAAGAGTGCTTTAGAAGAAGAAGGATATGAAGTGATGATGACGCGAAGTGATGATACGTATTTAACGCTAACTGAAAGAGCAGAGTTTGCTAATGAAGTAGAGGCAGATTTATTTATTAGTATCCATCAAAATTCATATATCGATGATTCAACGGTTAGTGGAATTGAAGTTTATTATAATGAAAGTACTAAAACAGAGTCAGATGAGGTATTAGCTCAATTCATTCAAACTGAATTAGTTGAAACTACAGGTGCAAGAGATAGAGGAATTCGTGCTTATGATGAATTAGTGGTGACCAGAAAAACAGAAATGCCGGCTTGCTTAGTTGAGTTAGGGTATATGACCAATAAATCAGAGTTATCACTTCTTCAAAGTGATGCTTACCAATATAAACTTGTAACAGGAATGGTAAATGGAATTAATCAATTTTTTGAATCATGATTGGAGTAGATAAAATGTTTAATTTTGTAATGAAGTCGTTTATTTCCTCACATCCCTTGTGAGGAAGACACTATCTATTGAGAAAAAACTCTCGACCTAAATTCTTCTTATCCTGATGATAAGAGAATAAATTTATTCCCCTAAGCTGAAATAAACATATAAAAAATGAACCCATCCCATATGGTTCATTTTTTATATGTTTAAGAAATTTATCTCGGCAGACATTTTTCGATTTAGGATGATAGTATTTCTGTCAATTAAAGTCGAAAATGTATTGTTTGGATTGTGTTTGATGTCTAATGAAGTAGAAAAAGAGGAAGAGTAGAAAATTTATTGCTTACATCCAATTTTGAAAAACTGATAAAATAGAAGTGACATCATTACGAGATACAGTCAGAAAGGAAGACGTGATTAAAAATGTTTAGAATGAATGACTATATTATGTATGGGCTAACGGGAGTTTGTAAAGTGATTGGAATTGAAGAAGAAAAATTCTTAGATTATCCTCAGCAATCATTTTATGTATTAGAGCCTGTTTTTTCACCTCAAATGACGATTAAGATTCCAGTTTTAAATACGATTAAAAATATTAGACCTATTCACTCTACGGATGAAGTTAAAGAGTTAATTCAGAAAATACCTGATTTAGAGTTATTATGGAT
>NZ_JAGAVR010000105.1:0-2601 GCF_017941855.1 Turicibacter sp.
TATTAACAAGTCGACCATTTTTAGATTTTGTCGAATAAGTGGGAGTCGAAATGGGGGAAGTCGTGATGAAGAAAAAAGTATTTGATGATTATGATTATGAAAGTTTTTATAATCATTCATTTGATGAGCAAACAGGGGAATTATTAAATGATCGTGTGAAGTCGTTAAGGGGAATAGCTTATACCACAGCAACCATCAAAGCGGGAAATCAGTTAGAAGTAGAGATTTATCCCTCATTTAAAAAAGAGATTCCCGAGATGATGAGACGATTTAAACAAAAGAAAAGTCGTGAGAGTAGTGAGCAACAGAAGAATTTGAATGATAGAAATGCTAAGAAAAAGTTAATACGGTTAGTTCATGAAAATTTTTATACGGGTGATTACTGGTGTACGCTAACGTTTAAAGAGGCACCACAAGATTTAGAAACAGCAGAAAAGTTAAGTAAAAATTTTTTTAGGCGGATTAACCGATTCAGAAAGAAAAAAGGGTTAGAGAATGCGAAGTATGTGTATGTGATTGAGGAAGGAACAACGGGAACCGAGCGATTCCATCTTCATTTAATTATGGATAATGGCTTAACCAAAGCAGAAGTGGAATCCAAGTGGAAACTAGGTGCATCCACCATTCGAACATTAAATTATTACAAAGAAGAAAACTTCATTGGGGTTTGTAAGTACATGATGAAAGACGAACAAACATATAAAAGAACGGCTTTCAGGTTAAAAGGGAAACGCCGTTGGGGAAGTAGTAAAGGAAATCTTGTGTTACCCAAGCCCTCAAAGAATCGAACGAAAATGAGTAAGCGTAAGGTCATGGACATGGTGTTAAATCAAGATTCGATTGGTGAGAAGTTAGAGCGAGACTATCCCATGTATCAATTTAAAGAAGTGGAAATCAGATATAGCGACTGGAATGGTTTGTTTTATATTTATGCACGGATGCAAAGTAAAAAGCTGAGAAGGCGGGTATCCGAACGTACAAGTCGAACCTAGCAGTCAAAATTGACGGAGAAAATTTTGTGATGCTAGAGGACTTGATAGAGCGGATGCCGTACGAGGCTAGATTGAGAGGAATGAGGGTGAGAAGATGAAACAGTTAGAAGTGATTTATCCATTTGATATTGAAGTGTTGGCAGAAACAAAACGTATTTTAAGACTTTTGATTCATAATGAATTGGTTGCCATTGAGCAGAGAAATCGAGCCGAATTTTGTGCGAAGCATTGTGATCAATTAGAACAACGACTTTATCATTTGTTAAATAACTGATGATTTGAAGCGGGAAAGGAGAATCGCCGTGACGTTACAAGAGTATTTGAAGCAGCATCAGATGAAGTTATCGACATTTGCTAAAACGTATAATCTAGATTATCACGGGCTTTTTCGAGTGAAACAGGGGGCAGTCACACGAGATGAAGCAATCAAGCGTGTCTTTGAACAGTTAAATATTATTAATGATGGGAAGCAGAAAGTGGGAGAACCAAACACCTCTTTTCTATCTCAGGAATGTGTGTGTATTCATTGTGAGCCTTCGGGTGACATCTATTGCTATTACCGTCATCACTTACAAGAGATAGAAGAATATTTATTAAAACAGAACATTCCCTATTATGTTAGACAAGCAAAAGGCTACTGGCTAGTGAAGTATGATAAGGAGGCAGATCGATGATTAATAATATTGTTTTAGTGGGGCGGACCACCAAAATGATTGAATTAAAGCAAAACAAAAACGGGACAAACTATGTGCAATTTACCTTAGCCGTGAATCGCCCCTATAAAGAGGAACAAGGTGGGCAACAGGCGGATTTTATTACTTGTGTCGCATGGAATAAAACGGCGGAAACTATTGCTAATTACGTTTTAAAAGGAACGATGATTGGAGTAGAAGGGCGATTACAAGTCAGAAATTATGAGAATAGGTCCCCTGCGCTAAGTAGCAAAGCTCTTAGCCATCCTCAATTGGTAGGGAATGAAGCGGGAATACGTCAGTATATATCAGAGGTTTTGGTTAATAAATTTACCTTCATAGAATCTAAAAAAAGTAGTGCAATGCCCGAACCCGTAGAGCCATTTAACTATCAACAACCAAATTGTGAGACATTCAATCACTCATTTGAGACATCCCAAAGTAACAACTACAACAATCCCTTTAATACTGCTACCACGTTAGCAGGAGGTTTAAATTCTAATGTAGCAACTATTTCAATTAGTGACGATGACTTACCGTTTTAGGGGATAATTCGTGATAAAAAAGATGGCACTCAAATTCATTTCAAGAATAGTTGATATATCTTTTTAGGATATAATCGCCAAACGTTGTATACAGGCTTTGGACCTCGGTAAATGTTTGAACTGTTTAACACTTATCGTTGGTCTGTACGGACTTTGTTTTAGGTTACGTGGCAAACTCCCCGAGTTTGCAATGATGTTTAGTTTTCTACTGATGTGCGATACACATACGAGGGGAAATAAGGGGAAAGTGAACATTTTAGTTTGCTAGCCTCAGATCTTATCGTTAGCGATCGTTACTGAGGTGGTTTTTTTAAGCTCAACAGAATAAGAAAATTAAAAAATTAGACAATACTCTAAATAACTAATAAATAA
>NZ_JAGAVR010000106.1:0-29634 GCF_017941855.1 Turicibacter sp.
ATATTGGGCTATAGCCAAGCGGTAAGGCAACGGACTTTGACTCCGTCATGCGCTGGTTCGAATCCAGCTAGCCCAGCCATTAAATAAAAGTAATTTTATATTTCTAAATGTGTCCTGCTAGCTCAGTTGGTAGAGCATCTGACTTTTAATCAGAGGGTCAGAGGTTCGAGTCCTCTGCAGGACACCATTTTTTTATTTTGAGTTATTATGGTATTGATTTTTATTAAAAATTTGCTATAATAATGATATGCGGGTGTGGCGGAATTGGCAGACGCGCTAGATTTAGGCTCTAGTACCTTTGGTGTGCAGGTTCAACTCCTGTCACCCGCACCAAATATGATGATTATGGTATCCAAATGGATATCTTTTTTTATGTCTAAAGATGTAAGTCGTAAAATAGTAAAGATGAATATGATTTGAAACTAGGATTTTGTCCTGTTTTTTTTATTTTTAGGTGATGAATAGACAGTATTTGTGATAAGTTTATTTGAACTGTAAAATTAGTGGGGAATTGATATCATAAAGAGTAGAATTTAAGATGATTCGACTCTAGTAATGGTCATGTTCTTGTGAAAGATAATGAGAGCTGAAAGTAGATTGATCATTAATAAGCAATTAAAGGATTTGTCTTATTGATTGCAGTCTTCTTTGACGTTTATACGAAATCAAAAGCTTCAAAAGTCAGCGCTTAATGAGATGAAAGGCCAGTAGGCCTTTTTTTATTTGCGAAAAGAGGGTATTTTTTCTTCGAATTTTATTTTCTTCTCATCTCATATATTAAAGTAAGAAGGAATAATGGAGGGATGATTATGCCGAATATGATTCGAGTTCTTTCAATTGATGGTGGAGGAATTAGAGGGATTATTCCTGCTAAACTGCTGATTCGGCTGGAGGAATTACTAAAATTTTATAGCGGGAATCAAGAGGCTCACATTAGTGATTATTTTGATCTGATTGCCGGGACGAGTACGGGGGCAATTTTAACGAGTCTTTATTTATGCCCTGAAAGACCGGGATCAACAAAATCAAAATATAGTGCCCAACAGATTTTAGACTTATATGTGAATGAGGGAATTTATATTTTTGAAAAAACAATTTGGAGTCGAATTAGTAGTGGTTTTGGTTTGATTGGACCTAAATATTTACCTCATTATTTAGAACATTTATTAGAAGAGTATTTAGGTGAGACGCGGATGGAAGACTTAGTTAAGCCTTGTTTGATTCCGGCATATAATATTGTCTCAGGAGAGGCAATGTTTTTTAATCAGATGAATGCTTATCGAGATGAATCGTTTAATTTCTTGGTGCGTGAGGTTGTTAGGGGAAGTACAGCTGCGCCAACTTATTTTCCAGTGGCTAAAATTAGTGATGTGTTACGGGGAGAGTTAGCTTTAATTGATGGGGGGATGTTTGCTAATAACCCAGCTTTATGTGCGTTTATAGAGGCCTGTAAGTTTCCATTTAATCCGAGTGAAGAGGATATTTTGATTTTTTCTCTTGGAACAGGGTCGAAAGAGATTAGTTATGAATATGAAAAGGCTAGAAATTGGGGAGATATTCAGTGGGCGATACCAGCGTTATCTATTTACGGATCGGCAGGCTCACAGACAGTTCATCATCAGTTAAGTCGATTATACGCTTCAAATGGGATAAAAGATCAATATATAAGGATTGATCCGGAATTAGAGGCCAATCATGTCAGTCATCAGATGGACAATATTTCAAAAGAAAATATTGAGGCTTTATTAACATTGGGAGATCAAATGATTGATTGTTATAATAATAGACTCAAAATATTAGCTCGAAAATTGGTTGTTGAAGAAATGGGACGTCGTGAAAGTTGTTATCGAATGCATTTTGAAGTTTAATGACAGTGTTTTGAAAGATACGATTTAGAAAATATTTACAGAATAAGTGGTTAAACTTATAATTAAGTTGTACTTATAACGATTGATGTTGTAAGTACATTTTTGTTTTTATATGATTAAAAACGTATTCAAAAGTGGATGGGAGAGGAAGGAATGAGTTCGGAATTTGTAAGGTTAGAAAAGGATTCTTTATTTGAAATCTCGCAAGCAGTGGGAAAGCAGTACTTACTGGATTTAGATGTTGAGCGTTTGTTAGCACCGATTTATGAGGGAGCATCTCAAATCCCACCTAAACCAAGCTATGGAGGATGGGAAAGTTTAGAGATTAAAGGTCATTCCATTGGCCATTATTTATCGGCACTTGCTTGTATGTATGAGGCGACCAAAGATTTAGAGCTTAAAGAGCGTATGGACTATATTATTGAAACATTTTCTCTATTGCAACGAGCAGACGGGTACTTAGGTGGATTTTTAAGTACACCATTTGAACAAGTTTTTACAGGGGAGTTTCATGTTGATCATTTTAGTTTGAGTCATTACTGGGTACCTTGGTATTCGATTCACAAGATATATGCAGGGTTAATGGATGCTTATCAGATTGGAAAAAATGTAGAAGCGTTGAATATTTTAAAAAAGTTAGCAGATTGGGCTTATGAGGGCAGTCGGCTGATGAGTGATGAACAATTTCAACGGATGTTGATTTGTGAGTACGGTGGTATGAATGAGGTGATGGCCGAATTATATGAAATCACCCAGGATGAGCGATACCTTTATTTAGCGAAGCGATTTATGCAACATCTAATTATGGATCCATTAGCTGCAGGGGTTGATGATTTACAAGGTCGTCATCCCAATACACAGATTCCAAAGGTGTTAGGTGCTGCTAAGTTATATGAAGTAACAGGTGATGACTATTATTATCGTGTGGCAAAGTTTTTCTTTGAGACGGTGGTTTTGCATCGCTCTTATGTAATCGGTGGAAATTCAAGTGGTGAACATTTTGGACCAAGTGATACAGAACCATTATCGCGTGAAGCAGCTGAAACGTGTAATACGTATAATATGATTAAGTTGGCGAAGTATTTATTTAAATGGACGAAAGATTCTAAATATATAGATTTTATTGAACGTGCTACGTATAACCATATTTTAGCATCACAAGATCCGCATACAGGATGTAAAATTTATTTTACCTCAAATTATCCAGGACATTTTAAAGTTTATGGAACAAAGGAAGATTCGTTTTGGTGTTGTACGGGAACTGGAATGGAGAATCCAGGTCGTTATACGCACCATATTTTCTTTAAAGAAGATGAAGATTTTTATGTGAATTTATTTATGGCTTCAAGTTTTGTAAAAGAGGATGAGCAGTTAAAAGTAGTGCTTCAAACAGATTTTCCTATTTCAAATGTAGTAAAACTTGTTTTTGAGGAAGCAAATCAGCTGTTTTTAAATGTTAAAATTCGTGTGCCTTATTGGTTAAATGCACCGATAGAAGTAAGGTTCAAAGGTCAAAGTTATGAAGCGAATGGGCAAGGCTATTTAATGATTTCTGATACATTTCATGCAGATGATGAGATTGAGATTGTCCTACCAATGGGGCTTCATGAGTATGTGTCGATGGATGATCCGCATAAGGTTGCGTTTATGTATGGGCCCGTTGTTTTAGCAGCGGTACTTGGTTGTGAGCATTTCCCTGCTTGTGATATTGTACCTGACCACTTATCGTTAATGACGCAACAAACGATTAGGGTCCCTAAAATTGTGACGGATTATCAAGATTTGAATCAATGGATTGAACTTGTTAATCAAAAGACATTAACATTTAAGACTGCACCAAATGCAAAGCCAGGAGATGTTAGTTTTACACTTAAGCCTTTTTATGCCATTCATCATGAGCGATATACGATTTATTTTTCGAAGTATAGGTCAGAGGAATTTTTGAATTTGGGCGATGAAACGTTAAGTCGCGATGAGTTGTTATTTGATCAGACGGTTGATCTTGTTAAAACGGGAGAACAGCAGTCTGAGATTGAGCATCAGTTTAAATCAGTTGAATCTTACGCGGGTTATTTAGCAGATGTAAATATGTGGTGGCGAGATGCACGTGGAATAGATGGAAGTTTTAGTTATGAAATGGAAGTCATACCAAACGAGAAGATGGCTTTACTTGTTTCTTACTTTGGATTAAATGGTGAGAATTTGGAGCCTGTCAAACGTGTTTTTGATCTTTTGGTGAATGATGAATTGATTCAAACCGAGAGATTAATGGCCACGAAAAACGTAGAGGTAGTAGATGTGGTTTATCCGATTTCATCTGATTTATTAGCAAATGTTAAACCGAATGAGGATGGAAAATATAAAGTGACGGTTAGTTTTAGAAATCGATTTGAAGACAGTATTGTGGGAGGAATTTTAGAAGTTCGCACGATTTTACAAGCATAATTGAAAAAGATGATTTCATTTTTTGAAATCATCTTTTATTTTTTTACTTTTTTTGTTTAAATTCCATTTTTTGTCTCACAATAAAATAAATAGTGATAAATAGTTCTCAAGGAGGCTAAATATAGATGAAAATAAAATGGATTTTTGGTATAGCTATTTCAGGTATAGTATTTGTGGCTATGGTTTTTTGTAGTTTATTTTATTTCAATCAGGAGGACACGTCATTGGTGGATACAGTTGAATCGATATCTCCTGTTGGGGTTCAAAATAATTCAAACTTTAATACACAAATGGATGCGTCTATTTTATCCTTTGACTTAGGTGAAATGACACTGAAAGATGAATCAAATTTAATTCAAATTCCTCTTAAGGGAAGTTTAGTTGTTCCAGAAGTTGAAGGAGAGTACCCGATTGTCTTTATTTTTTCGGATTTGAATGCCAAAGAGGGTGTTTCGAGAGCTTATGATGAGATCTTAGCAGCGATTGGAAGCACTAATTGTTTGGCGATTCATTTAGATTTATCTGAGCTAAGTTCTATTGAGGGATACGATGAAGAGATGTTGAAGTCTGTTTTTGATGAATATCGTCAACGTTTAAGTCAATCATTACTTGGTGAAAATGATGAGTTTGGAGTAGAGCTCACGAATAAAGGCAGTTTAGCAAAAGTGGTGATGATTGGTCATGGAAAAAGTACAACAAATGTATATAAGATTGCACTTGATCAAGAGTATAAACAACAATTAAGCCTTGCAGGCCTTTTATTGATTGATCCAGTAGACACTAATTATAAAGAACTTTCATATCCTGATGTTCCGACCGCTATCATGTTATCTGAATATAATGAAGATGAACATTTAGTTGGTAAAGCATTATATGAAGATTATCGTCAGGAGAAAGCTCGTAAATCGATGACTTCATTGGTGTATGTTAAAGCAGGAAAATTTGACGATTTTAATGTAGCAGATTCGGAATTAGAATCAGTCCTAAACTTTGAAAATAATGTAGAGTTTGTCAGTCAGTACATTGTTGATTTTCTACAGAGTGTTTTTGATAGCTCGCCTATTGGAAGTGGATTTACCGTTTTAGAAATGATGCCAAAAACACTGTATGGTGCTGAAGTGAGAACAAGTTTAACAGTACCGAATACGATGATGTTGATAAATGCTCAAATTGAATCTAATCCAACGGTGAATACATTAGGTGGTAAAATTATTGCAAATGATATCAATATTGAACGAACAACAGATGGAACGACGAGCTTTTTGATGAAGTGGGATGATACTAATGCGAGCCTTTCGATTGAAATTCCAAAAGGAAGTCGGGATTTGAGTCACTATGATGCGATTTCTTTGTATTTAAGTAATCAATTATCAAATGAAGTGATGAGCGGTGAAGTCATTCAAAATCAATTAGCCACTCAATCTTTTGAAATTGAGTTAATTGATGAACAAAATCAAACCTCAAATGCTAGTATCAATTCGATTGAGGAATTAGTTCTAATGGGAACAAATGAACAGGTTTTATATAATGAGCGTCTTGTTTTAAATCAATTCAAAGAGGTTGATTTAACGAAGATTAAACAAATTAATTTATTATTTAATCAAAGTAGTCAAGGATGTATTCGATTAGCAGATTTATCATTTGTTAAAGAACCGCAATAAAAAAAGTTCTCGAATTTCGAGAACTTTTTTTATTAGAAATTAATAATACCAAGTCCATATAAGAAGACAATAGCAATCGCAACTGGTGCTATATATTTTGTAATAGTAATATAGGCCATCGTTGTTTTAATTGATTTAGATCCTTGTTTTAATTCATCTTCTAATTGATCACGCTTGAAAATAAATCCTAAGAAAATAATGATTAATAATCCACCAATTGGAAGTAATACATTAGCTGTTAGTACATCCATCCAATCAAATAGTGATTTTCCTGCGAAAATAAGGCTTGAATCTGGTGTGTTTGATAAAGCGCATAAGCTTGAGATAAAAACAACTGTAATAGCTGTTAATCCCATTGCTTTACGACGGCTAAATTTCAGCTCTTCTGTCACATAGGCAATAATAACCTCAAAGATTGACACAACAGATGTTAAAGCGGCAATGAATAATAAGAAGAAGAATAAGGCACCAAAAATTGTTCCACCAGGCATTTGTAAGAAGACGTTTGGTAATGTGATGAAAACTAGACCAGGACCAGCAGTTGGATCAATTCCAAAAGCAAATACAGCCGGGAAAATTGCTAGACCAGCTAATAAGGCAATCACTGTATCTGCAACTGCGATAGAAGCTGTTGTAACTGCTAAGTTTTCTTTTTTATTAATGTATGAACCATATGTTAACATCGTTCCCATTCCGACGCTTAAGGAGAAGAATGAGTGACCTAATGCATCTAGAACAGCTGACATCGATAATTCACTGAAGTTTGGTTTTAGTAAGAATTCAATTCCTTCACTTGCTCCAGGTAAGGTAACGGCGCGAATTACTAATAAAATGATAATTCCAACTAATCCAGGCATTAAAATTTTACTGTATTTTTCAATTCCTTCTTTAACACCACCGAATAAAATAGCTAATGATAGTAAAATAAAGATGATGGTATAAACAATTGGCGCAACACTACTTGTTGAGAATGCTTGATACGTGTTGGCAATTTGATCAGAAGTCATACCGGCAAATCCGTTAGTCACTGTTAAAATAAAGTAATGAATCGTATACCCTGCAATAACGGTATAGAAGCCTAAAATCATGAAGGCAGCAACGATTCCCATCCATCCGATACCGAACCAAGGTGTTTTAGGGGCAATTTTTTTAAACGATCGAACGGCATTTGATTGTCCACGACGTCCGATAATAAATTCTGCTAATAAAACTGGCATCCCAACTAATAAAATCGCAATTAAGTAAACTAAAATGAAGGCTGATCCCCCATTTTCACCTACAATATAAGGGAATTTCCAAATGTTCCCTAGTCCTACAGCTGAACCAGCAGCAGCTGCAATGATTCCAAAGCGTGACGAAAACCCATCGCGCTTTGTCGATGATAATTCTTGACTCATATTTAATTCCTCCTACTGTCCTACACAACGACTCTTTCTAGTCGTTTCCTACAATAATCCTTTTATTTTAATGCTAGACCTACTAAAATGTTAATAAAAAGGCTTAAGCAATAAAAGTTGAACTTATTTTAGCATGAAAATTTTCATTTGAAAAGCAAAATGTCTTTTTGTTTTGAAAAATGTCGAGTAACACGAGAATAGTTTGATTAAATTTGAGGAATGATACAAGAGAAACAATTGTGATAAAAGGGAGGTCTATCATATGTCAATTAAATGTGGTGCGCATAATTGTGTGCATAATGATAATCAAGGAAATTGTTATGCAAGTGTTGTGAATGTTCGTGGCGCGCAAGCAACGGTAACGGATGAAACGTTATGTAAAAGTTTTGCTGATCAAGGGCTTGTTGGTGATGTTGAATTTGGATCAGAGTTTAGTAATACGTCACACAAAGCGACAGTTAATGATATTAAATGCAGTGCATGTCATTGTAAACATAACGATAAAAATTGTTGTCATGCTGATGCCGTACAAATTAATACAGATACAGCAAGTTGCGATACATTTGAAAAATAGGATAGATAAAAAGCTTTCTAAATCTTTAGAAAGCTTTTTATTATGCGAGAACAAAAGTAATAAAGTGATTATTAAATTCATATAATAAGATACGATTAGCTGGGGGAGAGAAAAATGGAGAAAGTAGTGGTGGCAATTTCTTTAAGTGCGATATTTAAGCCTAAGTTAAAGAAAATTCAAACGATGACTGATCAGAGTGATCGTATTTTTGTGTATCATAATGCAAATGAGGTGTTTGATAAAGGTCCCCTTTTTTCTTTTATTGAGCAACTTTTATGCGCTAATCTATCGTTTGTTGACGTGATGATTATATCAGATAGTCCTCCTGAAATATCTGATTGTATTTTTGAAAGTTTAGCTTATTATAAGTTAGAAATTGATAATGTCATTTTATCTAATCGTACCTCGATTTTAGATTATTTAGCAGCTTTAAAGGTTGACTTATTTTTCTCTTCTGACTTAAATTTGGTTCAGGAGACCCAGAAGATGAATATTTTAGCTGGTTTAGTTTCTTTAGGAGTGACAACAACCCATGAGTTCAAGGTGGCGCTCGATCATCGGTTGTTTGCAAAAGAGGGAATGTGCGATGCCTTTGGAAAAATACTACCTGTATTTGGATTTTGGCAAAAGTTATTTGCTAACTTTAAGGTGGCTTTACTAACGACAAGGTGCTATAGTGTTGAATCTTGGGTGAAAGATTTATTTAAATTATCTCAATGTAAAGTGAATGAAGTCTGCTTTTTAGGTATGGGAGGGACTGAAGATGTTTGCCGCCTTTTTGATCTTACGGTTTATATAGAGGGGGAGAGGCAAGATTCTTTGATACGGACGAAGCCAACTCCTCGTATTTTAAATATTGATTTTTAATTTGAAGTAACATAAAAAAGAAACCCATTACATATATTTAAAGGAAGATAAAATGAGAGGAGAGGAGACTATTGAATGACGTATTGTTAATTACTAATGATAATCGCGTTTATTTAAAAAATAATGAAACAGAGAAGTTAGATTTTTATCATCAGGGATATTTGACAGATGATGAAATTTTAGGGATTTGTTCTAAATTTATAGAGTCGAAGCGAGACCTAGCACTTGAAAATAAGTTAGTTGTAACCATCACCTCAAGTGATGAAGGATATGAGGTAGGTTTTGCACCCTTAACCCTTAACTTACCTGAAGTGAAAAAAGTTCAAGGTGAGTTACCTGTTGAATTATTTATCCGATATGGACGTCATTTAGTATTTAATGATTTTAACGCTTTGCTTCAACGTTTAAATGAATATAAAAAGGAAAATTAATAAACGATAGAAGTCCAGATAAGTTTTTTATCGTTGAGTAACTTTAATTTTATGGAGTAGATGAGAAGGGAATCGTTTACTAGCGGGAAGAATGATACGATTGTACTTTTGAAGTGATTTATGTTACATCTGGAATCTACTATGCTCATTGATAGGAAAAAAATATGTCTGGTTCTAGATAGGTTATTAATTTAAAATATAAGGTATTAAAGAGACGAGTGATGAAGAGGAGAAGTCATAGCAATCTACTAATGGAGAACTATGACTTTTTTTGTTGGTTTTAGAATAAATTCGATTAAAGACATATAAATTATAAAGGTGAGAGGAAATAGTGTACTGTCCTTTGTTGAAAAGCGTTTCTTAAATCTATATAATGGAAGTATTAAAGTTATCCACATCTAATATGATAGTGAAACGTAAGTTTATTGATTGAGGTGAAGAGAATGGCGTATGATTTACAGGATAAATTAGTCGTTGCAATTTCAAGTCGTGCTCTTTTTAATTTAGAGCATGAAAATCAGATTTTTGAAACGGAAGGAATTGAGGCGTATCATCGTTACCAAATTGAGAA
The DNA here is from genome assembly GCF_017941855.1 of Turicibacter sp. Lineage (NCBI taxonomy): Bacteria > Bacillati > Bacillota > Erysipelotrichia > Erysipelotrichales > Turicibacteraceae > Turicibacter > Turicibacter sp. The sequence continues at coordinate 9,815 of NZ_JAGAVR010000106.1, forward strand.
TGAAAATACTGTTTTAGAAAAAGGAACGGCATTTCCATTGATTGAGGCATTGTTAAGTTTGAATGATAAATTTGATTACCCTATTGTTGAGGTTATTATTTTATCAAGTAATAGCCCCGAAACAGGTCTAAGAGTCTTTAATAGTATTGCAGAATATAAACTTGATATTGTTCGTGCTGCTTTTACGGGAGGAGAAGATAAGCTCCCGTATCTGAGCGCTTTTAATATTGACTTATTTTTATCAAGAAATGAACATGATGTTCAAGATGCGATTGATAATGGAGTGGCGGCAGCACTTGTTTACGATGTTCCAAGAGATTATCAACCTAACCAAAAAGAGATTCGAATCGCTTTTGATGCTGATGCGGTTGTTTTCTCAGATGAGTCAGAATTAATTTATAAAGAACAAGGACTTGCAGCTTTTATTGAAAATGAAAATGCAAATGCTGAAAATGCAATGAATGAAGGCCCATTTGCTAAGTTGCTTAAAACATTATCAACGATTAAGGAAAAAGATGATAGCTTAGTTAAAATTGCAATTGTGACGGCAAGAAATTCACCGGCTCATAAACGTGTTATTCTTACATTACGTGAATGGGGATGTAAAGTGGATGAGATGTTCTTCTTAGGAGGAGTGGCAAAAGATAAAGTTCTTAAAGCGTTTAATGCCCATATCTTTTTTGATGATCAAGATTATCATGTTGGTCCAGCTTCTCAGTTGATTCCCTCTGGGCGTGTTCCATATAAATCCAATTCGAGTTTGAATCAATTTCAAAAAGAACAACATCATGAACATGAGCATCATGAGGAGCACCAGCATGAGCATCATGAACCATACCATGGTTAAGATAAAATAAATCTTAAAACAATGCGAAGGGATGTCTTTAGATTGGAAAAAGTTTGTCAAAGTTGCGGATTACCACTGAATGAAAGAATTTTAGGAAATGAAAATAATGGGACATTTTCGCAAGAATATTGTTATTTATGTTATCGAAATGGACGCTTTATAAAGCCAGATATGACTTTAACTGATATGAAAAAACAAGTCATTCAAATGATTGACCAAGCACCAGTTAATAAATTTCAAAAATGGATGTTGAAAAAGATTTATCCCTTACAATTAAAAACTTTAAAGCGTTGGAGAGATTAGAGATGAAGAAAAAGTATCAGCTTGCTGATGCTTTTTTTATTACCCAAGAATAAAGTCAAGTTATTTTTTGTGTCATTTTTGTTTTTAATTAATGTCTTACTGTTTAATAATGGTAAAAATTAGGTTATAATAAAAATAACTTATAAGGATTGATTATTCTTTATAATGGTTATAAAGAGACACATCCATTGGGGGAAATGGATTTTTTAGGAGGGATTGAATTTATGTCAAAGGTATGCAAGAAGTGTTCACAACAGTTTGAGGTCAAAACCACATCTATTCAATCAGGATTAGGAACTTTAACGGTGATAATTGAAGGAATCACGATTTATGTTTGTCCTAAATGTGGGGATACAATATTACAGTCTACGGATGCCCTTGTTTTACAGAAGTTCAAAGAAACGCTAGATTATGAACGAAGTGAGGTTACTTTAAAGGAAAAAGAAGAAGGTCCTGAAATTTTAACCCTGCCAGAGGTGGCTAAAATGTTACGGGTTAGTCATCAAACGATTTATAATATGATTCGTGATGGAAGATTAAAAGGCTATAAGGTTGGAAGAGAGTGGCGCTTTTTAAAAAAAGATATGGATGATTATCTACTGCGGCTTCAGTAAAAAGATGATGAAGTCCCTGATGGCTTTTTTATCATAAAATTTTTCTTTGTTAACGTTTACAATGAAGTGTTGATAAGTTATAATGGATTGATATTATGTTTTTTAGGAGGAGTTATGAAGCAGATACGAATTGGAAATAGTAACATTCATGCCTCAGAGATTGCACTTGGATGTATGGGAATGGGAGGAGAGTGGACTCATAATCCTTTGACAAATGAGGTTAAGAAACAGGCTTTAGTAACCATTGAAGCGGCCTTAGAGCAAGGGATTAATTTTTTTGATCATGCTGATATCTATACGTATGGAAAGTCGGAAGAAGCTTTTTCTGGAATCTGGGAGACTGACTTAGTTAAGCGAGAAGAGATTTATATTCAATCTAAATGTGGAATTCGTTTGAAAGGAAGTTTAGGGGAAGGTTCTGCACCACATTATGATTTTAGCTATCAGTATATTATTGATTCTGTAGATGGTATTTTAAAAAGATTGAAGGTCGATTATTTAGATTCTTTATTGCTACATCGTCCAGATGCACTAGTTGAGCCAGAAGAGGTGGCTCAGGCATTTAGTGAATTACAGGCTCTTGGGAAAGTTAGACATTTTGGGGTTAGTAATCATAATCCTCATCAAATAGAATTGTTAAAACGTTATATTGAACAAGATTTAATTGTGAATCAAATGGAGTTATCGTTAGTTCATGCTAATTTAATTGATGAAGGGATGAATGTTAACAGTTTAACCAATCCGATTGATCATCGAAGTCAAGGAACACTCGAGTATGCGAGATTAAATCATATGACGATTCAAGCCTGGTCACCACTTGCAACGGGGATGTTGACAAAGGAGAAGGTAGAGGCTCCTTATCAAGCAGCGCATGAGGTCATTAAGGAGTATGCCAATGAATTCGGAGTGAGTCAAGAAGCTATTTTAATGGCTTGGTTACTACGTCATCCCGCTAAAATCCAACCGATTGTTGGCACGAAAAACCCACAGAGAATTAAAGCAGTGTGTGAAGGTTCCCAAGTTAAGTTAACACGTGAGCAGTGGTATCGTTTGTATAATGTGATACCAGGAAGAAGTTTATTATAAAGAAAAAAGGTTAAAATCAGATTAGATTTTAACCTTTTTTTGATTATCATTTTAAAAAAAGGAGTGGTGAGTTTCGTATAATTTTACTTAAAATTTCTAACTCTATAACTATAGAGATAAGGATTCTTGCTATTGGTATAAACTTGATGTCTGTTCATCAGGATTAGGAATTTGTGTAGAAATGGAGTTTATTATGAGATGCATGCCTAATCGATCAAAAAGTAAGTTAAATGATAATCAATTAGATAGGAGAAAACTTATTGAGTCGGTCAATTTTTGTTATAAAGGATGATAAGTTATGAAGTTCAAGAGATGGTCCGTGAAGTATTTAGTCTGTACTAGCATCTTATTTACAACACTTAGTTTAGTGATGGGTTGTTCTGCTAATAAAGCAGGAGGAGGGGCTGATGATTCGTATGTTTTAGTGAATGAGTTAGAATTTATTAATCAAACCCTTGAGCAACGTAGCGAAGGAAATTATATTTATCAAGCTCAAATTAAAAATAATTCAAAGTTTATTATACGAGGGATTTCAATCGATATAGAGTTGAGTAATGGAAATTATACAACGATTTCCACACAAGATACGTTAAAATCAGGTGACATTAGTGGGTTTATTCAATGTTTTGGTCCAAGTTCAGGTCGTATTGAGGATATGAAAGCGACGCGGATTTTGATTAATATGTATGATGAGAATATGGTTCATACTGTTGTGGAATATGATGTTAATCAAAATAAATATACTTATACACCAGGAGAGGCATTCTCAGCTGAAACTCCTAAGGTTACCGTGACTGATTTGGAGTTTATGAATCCAACGTTAACGGTTCCTTCAAATGCTAGTGGAAGTGTGTTTGAGACAAGTCTTAAAAATAATTCTGATTATGCCATCATGGGATTAGTTTATACATTTGAAATGAATAATGGAAAAAATGTTAATCTAATGGTTGTTGATACGATTGGGGCACGAGAAAGTATTGGGCCTATTTCTTGTACGGGACCTGAGAGTGGAAATATGGAAGATATGGAAACTAAAACGATTAAATATACGATAATTGATGAAAAAGGAACGAGTCAGACGATTACATACGATGTTCGATTAAATCAATATTTTATTAAGTAGTAAAAAGCGATATTTATGTGGTATCGCTTGTATAAAAAAATACTCCACTTCATGGAAGTGGAGTATTGAAACAGGAAAGAATAGATGCAATGAAAGTGTACCAATTTTATTATTAGAAATTATTTGTAAAACTATTCAAAAAATGGTTGATTTTATATTTTATTTGAACGGATAAGGTGACTTAGGGTGTTAAAAATGCGTTTGAGTAAAATGGCACCTAACAAAATGAGAATCCATTTTAGAAGTTCTGATTTAGGGTTACTTGAGAGCATCATATTTTGATACCAGCGAGTTAAAAAAGGAGTGACGATTAAAAACACTAAAAAATAACCAATGGCTTGATTAATGATTGTTTTAATCTGTTCCAATAACTCTACATGTAGTCCAAATTTTATTAAAAAAGGATCTAATAAAATGGATACAATCTGTCCTCCATCAAAAAAGGGAATCGGAATTAGGTTGAAAAGAAATAGTAAAACATTCATGAATAAAATAATAAATAGGGCATACTGTTGAAGCGTATTTTCATTTGCAATGATTTCGATTGATTCGGTGAATGAGGTATCCGGTATTAAAAAATCATGAACAGACAACATTGAGGTTAAGGAGATAATGAATCTGCTAATGAGTTGGTTCAAAATTTTAAATCCTTCTATTAAGTTTGTTTGATAATAAAGAGTAGAGGCGATAACGGCTGTGATGTAATTAAAGGTGCTACCTGCTAGAAGGATGATGATTTGTTGAAAGGAATTTAATTTATTTTCATCGGTTAAATCATAAATTGTTACACCACCACTCGGAAATAATTTAAAAATAAAGCGAGTATGAGCGGTTTTAATAGACAATATTTTGATACCCATTCCTGTTACCACATCGGTTGCTTTAACTCCAAAGAGGTAAGCTGCACAATAGTGGCCACATTCATGAATGAAAATACTGAGGTAGGCAATGACGATGTATAGAAAAATTGGCATTAGGATTCCCCCCTTTTTAAGACTATCTATACAGAAATAGAAATGTCTTTTCAGTTTTAGAATAAGTCTTAGTTCATCGGACTTTCTACTACTAAGACATCCAATAGTCCATGGGTCCCCTACTCTTGAAGCAGTCTTCTCCGCTGATAGGAGAGGCAAAAGTTTTGCAGTTGTACAAAACTGATTTAGACTTAGACATATACATATATATGCGTCATGGAATTAGAATATCCTTTAATCCAAAAATAGAAGCATTGCGTTAGGCAATGCTTCTATTTTTGGATTAAAAAAAGTTTGCGATATTGGGCCATATAATCTCCCAATAGGAAAACAACGTATAGATGAATTCAAAAAACAATAATAATCCCATCATGGTCACCACCTTAAATGATTGTTAGTTATAGTCTAAGAAAAATCGATTATTTTATGTGTAATTCGATGTCGAAAAAAGAAAATAAAACAAGAAAAATAAGAGGTAAAACACCTTGTTTGTAGAATTTTCTTTTGCTTTTTTATTAATAATATGATAAAGTATAAATTTCGAGTTGACTTTTTCTTTTGTAAGGTGGGATTACTGATGCAAAATATGAACGATATTATTAAAGAATCAATGATTGCAAATGCAATTAAATGTAATTATGATGAGAAGTTAGAAACAATTCTAAATAAACTCAAAAAACCTGAATTAAAACGTTTAGTGGATCATCATGGATTAAAAGGATGTTCGTCATTAGCAAAAGGTGGATTAATTGAACGTATTATTGCCACACTTGGTGATGTATCACGTTTAGAGTATATTCTGTGTGGCATGGACGATTTGATGATGAGTGATTTCGTTATGTTAGTTAATGAAGCGTATGTTAACTGTGATGAGATGATGTCTTCTTCTGTTTACACGTTATACAATCTTGGATATGTTTACCCTGTCATGAACGGTAAAGAGGTTGTTTACATGATGCCTCAAGTTGTAAAAGAGGCTTATGCTAATATCTCTCAACCAGAATTACAAGATACAAAAGTACGTACGGATCTTGTTTATTTATATATGAAGGCATTAGTTAATTTATACGGAATTTGTGATTTTGCTCAATTATGTAAAGTGTTTAATGAGTATGAAACAACACCATTAACGCCAGAAGAAGCGCTAAATGTATTATTCTGTAAATTAACATTCCATGGAAATGTTCAATCATTTGGACCATTATTTGTTTCAGATTCATTACTTATTGATTCAGAACAAGAAGTATTAGCTTTACGCGAAACTCAAGAAGAAAAAGAATATTACATGCCAACAAAAGAAGAAATTCAACAGTTTGGAATGGACGAAGGTGAATGGACTCCTCAATTAATGCAAGTTCAAAAATTTATTGAAGAAAATATTTGTGAAGATAAAAAAGTCGCTCGTGAAATTGCACATGAAATGGGAATGTCTTTTGCATATAAATATCAACCTAAATTAGCCTTTATGGCACTTGAAGGCCGTCAAATTGAAATGGAATCTTACAATGTAGGACAGGCGTTAATGATTCTTTTAATGGATGCATTTAATCATGCTCGTACGTGGGAAAATCGTGGATTCCGTCAAGTTGATTTAGAAGCTTCAGCAGTGAAAGAGGTTGCCTCAACACAAGTTGTTGTTCCAATGATTAATCCAATTAAATCAACTAAAATTGGACGTAATGAACCTTGCCCATGTGGGAGTCAAAAAAAATATAAAAAATGTTGTGGACGTTAATCGTCTTATTTAATCGCCTGTTAAAGCCTTTTGCTTTTAAGAGGCGATTTTTTTTATTTCATATTAAAATGAGTTAACTGAATAAAGTGATAAATGTCGAAATATTAAAGTCTATTCATTTAAAAACAGGTTATGATATAATGAAAATCAATCTGATGAAAGAAGAGGAAGCGGAGTATGAGTCGATATTTTAATAATCAAGAAGTTGAATTACTGGCCCCTGTTGGGACGTTCGAAATATTTAAACAAGTCATTCATAGTGGAGCAGATGCGGTTTATTTAGGTGGTAAAATTTTCAATATGCGTATGCATCGAAAAGGATTTAACTTTACAGATGAAGAGTTAGCAGAAGCCGTTAAAATTACACATGATCTAGGAAAGAAAATCTATATTACAGTTAATAACCTGTTAAGTTCAGAGGATTTAAAACAAGCAAAAGATTATTTAACCTATTTGAGTGAATTAAAGCCAGATGCTATTATCGTTCAAGATATGAGTATTGTGTACTTAGTTAATGAACTTGGACTAGATTTAAATATTCATGCCTCTGTTATGATGAATACACATAATCTTGAAACCATTAAAGCCTTACGAGAACTTGGCGTAACACGCGTTGTAACTTCTCGTGATATTGATTTAGAGACGGTCAAGTACTTCTCTCGTCAAACTGATATGGAGTTTGAATATTTTGTGCATGGTGACATGTGTGTGGCACATGGTTCACAATGTACGTATAGTGGAATTTTATTTGGAAAAAGTGGTAATCGTGGTTTATGTATGAAGCCTTGTCGTTGGGGATATAAAATGAACCAAGGGGGGAACCAATACAATACAACTTTCCCATTGGCGGTTAAAGATATGTATATGTATGAAAATATTCCGGAATTAATTGAAGCGGGAGTGGTTTCATTTAAAATTGAAGGTCGTATGCGAGAAGCCGACTATCTACTGGGGATTATTAATAGCTACAGTGATGCCATTAATCGTTATATTGAAGATCCGATTTTTTATGATCGTCAGAAGGATTCAAAAACGTTGTATGAAAACCGAAAACGTGATTTCTCGACCGCTTATGCTTTTGGTAAACCAGGACTAAGTAATATTAATGAACGATGGGAAGGAACAGGGAAGTTTTATAGTACTGGAAAAGTGTTTAGTAAACCAGTCGAAGAGAGTGAAATGAAAGACTCACGAGTTCAACAAATTAAATCGATGCTTGCGACAGAGGACATCAAAACGCATCGACCGACTTTAAGTGTTAAAGTTAATTCTTATCAGGCCGCGATGATGGCAATCGAAGAAGGGGTTGAAAAGATTTATTTATCAGGTGAAGTATTCCAACCACAGTTGCCATTTAGTGTGAAAGAAATTCAAAGTCTTTCGAAAAATAAGGGAAATTCTAAACTTTATTTAGGATTACCGACGATGATGTATGAAGATGATTTCAGTCGTTATGCTCATTTATTACGTACGCAAAATTTAGGAATTGATGGGATTGTCGTGACGAATTTAGGGGCTATTCGTTATTTTGCAGATTTCGGTTTTGAAATGATTGGGGATACAGCTTTAAATATTTATAATGCGACAGCAGCTAATTTCTATGGACGTTTTGGTTTAAGCTTAGCGGGCATGTCAAATGAATCACCAGTGATGAATACAAAAGATTTATTGCAACATTCAGCGTTACCGATTGAGATTACAGTTCATGGGGCCCCTGTTGTGATGTATATGAGTCATGATTTATATGAAAATACAAAAATCGTTGAGGCAAGTCAAAAAGCAGATCGTAAGTATCGTGATAAAGAGGTCTTGTTATTAATTGATGATAGAGGACAGGAACATCCTGTTTATCGTGACAATAAAGGGAATAACCATATGGTATTAGCTAAAGAATTATGTTATTTACCTTTATTAAAAGAATTACATCATTTAGGTGCGGCATCCTTTAAAATTGAAGGATGTAACTATGAACTTGAAACGTTACGTCAGATTATTAATACGTATCAAAAAGCGATAGCGAATCTTGAGCTTTGTGATGAGTTAGTAAAAGAATTAAATTATGAAAACTTAGGCTTCACACTTGGAGCAATGCAATATAATTAAGGAGATAAATTATGATAGGTGCAGATAAAATTATTCAAAAGAAAAAAGAGTTTTTATTTCCATCGTCTCATGGAAATCATTTTTATAAAAATCCTCCACAAATCGTGAAAGGGGATATGCAGTATTTATATGATGATCAAGGAAAAGAGTATATTGACTTTTTTGCGGGTGTTTCAGTGATGAACTGTGGGCATTGTAATAAAGAAATTTTAGATGTGGCGATTTCACAGATGCAAACGTTACAACATACGACGATCATTTATTTAACAGAGCAAATGGTGAATTTAGCAGAGAAGTTAGCAACGGTGTTACCTGGAAATTTACGTCGCTCATTCTTCTGCTGTACGGGTTCTGAGGCGAATGAAGGAGCCATGTTGCTGGCAAGATTATATACGGGGAAAAATGATTTTATAGCCCTTCATAATGGGTTACATGGACGTACGCATTTAACCATGAGTGCCACTGCTATTCCAATGTGGCGAGCAGATCCAGATTTATCTCGTTGTATTCATTTTGCCAAGAATGTTTATAGTGATACATTAGACTTAGAATCAGCGGCAAAGGCTTCAATTGAAAGTATTAAACAAGTTATTGAAGAACAAGGAGCAGAAAATATTGCAGCTTTAATCGCAGAGCCGATTCAAGGAAATGGTGGAATTATTACACCTCCTCTTTGGTACTTCAAAGAATTAAAGGCTCTTCTTGAGCAACATGATATTTTATTATTGATTGATGAAGTTCAAACTGGATTTGCACGTACCGGAAAGATGTTTGCGATTGAAAATTATGGCGTGGTTCCAGACATTATGACGGTTGCGAAAGCACTTGGAAATGGAATGCCAATTTCTGCTTTTTGTACGAATGATGAAATCGCAAAGGCATTTACTAAGCCATCTGCTTCAACACTTGGTGGAAATCCTGTTTCATCAGCTACTGCGATGGCAGTTTTAGATTACATTGAAAAAAATAACCTGTGTGAACGTTCAGAGTATTTAGGAGCTATTTTAAAACAAAAATTAGAGTTGCTAAAGGAAAAGCATCCGATTATTAAAGAGGTTCGTGGACTTGGCTTAATGCTTGGTGCTGAATTAGTAAAAGCAAATGGAGAAGCAGCATCTGAAGAAACAGATCTCATTTTAGAGAAGCTAAAAGATCGCGGATTAATTGTTGGAAAAAATGGACTAGGACGTAATGTACTAGCTTTCCAGCCACCTTTAGTGATTACGGAAGAAAATATCGAAGTTTTAATTCAGAATTTAGATGATGTTTTAAGTGAATTATAAAAGATGAAAGAGGCCTTCATAAGAAAGGTCTCTTTTTATGTTTTTGCAGACATAGTTTGTGATCATTGAAAATATAATAGAATGAAATCATAATAAGGGTAGGAGGAAAGAAGATGGAACGAAGCTTTAGTCGTGTTCGGATTGTTGTTGTACAGCCAGGGGATGAAGTTTATTTTGATCGCTATTATGACGATGTATTGGCAGCAATTGATAAATTTAATTATTTTTGCAAGTTAGCTAATATCAATTACCCTCAAGAAGTTGAATTTGTTCTTGATAAGACAGAAAAGTATAATGAAATGACAGCTTATTTTCCTTATAACGAAATCAATGATTATAACCAATCAGGTTTTGTTCAAGTATCATTATATTTTGAAGTTGGACGAATGTATTCACCTGATCGGTCATCATTACGATAAAATAGGCAACTAGTAGGAGAAGCAGTAATTTTTTATAAAAATTTACTGCTTTTTTTGATTTACATCATATGATGTAAAGAGTTGACTAATTTTTGATTGGGGTGAGATGATGAGAGTATTAAATCCCACATTGTATGAACAAATTGAAGTGTGGCAGGAACAATTGTCACCTGATGTGGATGTGAAAACACTTGGACATACTCAGGATAATTTACACAATAGTAAGGAAGCGATTATTGCTTGTTTAGTAGAACAGTTTCCGATTAGTTATCGTCAAAGTTATGAGGTCTATCATGATTGGTTTTTAAATGTTGAGGTGTATCAAACGTATGATGAGCTTCAAGTGATAAATGTACTAGCGCTTGGAAGTGGTTCAGGTGGAGATGTCTTTGGCTTAATTCAGGTGATGGAAGAGGTTTTTTCTAATAAGATTATTAATGTCTTTACCGTTGAGGGGAATAAGTTAGCCTTGCGAAGTCAAATGAATATTTTTAGACATTATGTAAGTGTTGGACTAATTAAAAATGAGGTGAATTTAGTTCCAATTTCGATGGTTATTCAACCATCATTTAAAGGATTTAAAGAAAAGTTAAATGAGTTATGTTTTAAACCTTACGATTTTACAAAGTTTGATATGATTCAAAGCTTTAATTGGATGAACGAGAAATCAGTTAGAAAACAGATGAAGTTTCTTGATTTATATGAGTTAATTCAAAGTTTGATGAATCCTAATCGAATTGCTGTGATTGCGGAAACTGTCGATCCTAATTCGAAAAGTGAGGAGTCACCTGTTTTCAAAAGAGCATTAAATGCGTTTATGATGTTTTCTTCTCGCACACAAAAAAAACAAATGCCCCTTTATGCCTTAACGCCGACCCCCTGTATTGCAAGACGATTGGCAGGGCTTTCTAAGTCGCAATGTCAATCATGCAAAGGTTGTTTTGATGAGGTCATGTGTTATGTTAAGTTGTGGCAACAGACACGATATGCTTGGCAATCAAGTTATTTGTTTGTAATGAAAATTGCTTCTTCATCGCTTGGGAGTCATCTGGCTAAGAATTTACAAAATGAGACCATCGGTTATCAAACTGCAAGTCAGGTTGGAGTGTATCAAGAGCGTTACTGTACACTCAATCGCCTTGTTAAAAAAGAAGTGACGGCTAATGCTTTTAAGTTATGTCAAGAAGAGGATTCCTAAGTGGAATCCTTTTTTATTTAAAGGCACCATTAGGGGCTAATTTCATAACTTATTGATATAGAGAGGAGGGGATAGTGTGAAAAATATAGGGTTAGTTCTATGTGGTGGAGGGGCAAAAGGTGCCTATCAAGTGGGTGTTTTTAAAGTGTTGGAAGAATTAGAAATTGCAAACGAAATAAAAATGATATCAGGTTCATCCATTGGCGCTTTAAATGGGGCTCTGTACCTAATGTATAGTGCAGATGAGATTGACCAAATTTGGCAACAGTGTAATTGGACAGCTATTTTTGGTGTGAGTAAAGAAAATATTAAAAAGGTAAATCAAATTGTACATCGTGTGAATACGAGGCAGATGTCGCCTTTTTTTGGGGCGATTAATATGGTTGGAGTTGCTAATCAAACAGGACTTCCATTACAAAGAAAGGGATTTGAGAAAGTATTACGCCAGTATTTAAAGCCATCTATTATACAGAAACAATCAATAGACCTTATCGTATCATGTGGAAAAGTAAATAGTAAGCAATTAGCCTATTTTAACTTAAATCATCAGTCTCCAAAGAAAATGCAAGATATTTTGTTTGCGACAACAGCTGTACCGATGTTGTATAATCCTGTTTATATTGATAACAGCTATTATTGTGATCCGATGAAATATGAACGTGCCCCTCTCGCTCCTTTGTTAAAATCAGATTGTGAGACGATTATTATTGTTTATTTAAATCGGGGGCAGTGTTTGGGTCGAAAAGAAATTAATGGTAAACGACTGATTGAAATTGCACCAAGTCGAGATTTGGGCACTGGTATTTACGGAAGTTTTGATTTTAGAAAAAGTGTGATTGAAAATTCGATTGAACTAGGAGGGAATGATGCATATCGAATTTTGTATAATGTCTTAAAGGAAAATCCGAGACCTCCACGTTATCTTAAGAAAAAATAAGTGAAGATGAACAGACAGAAAATGATTAAATAAAAAAAGAGATACTTTAAGTTATAAAGCATCTCCTTTTTTGTGTCTAAGCCTTATTTTTATAGAGTTTAAGGTTTAGAAGGTTTTGATTGATTTCCATTTTAAATGAGTCAGTCATCATCCCAATTAAGGCTAATTCAAAATCTTTACATCCTTCGCCTGCTAATTCCCAATAACACTCTTCCATTTCAACTTGTCGATTAGTTTGTAAATAATAGCTTAGATCTTTAAGCCTATCTGATTTTTCTACGTTATAGTTACAACTTAGGAGAAGTTCAAATTGTGAGTCTTGCTCATTGATTTGAACAGAGATATTCGTTGCATCTAAGGTGAAGAAGAAGCTAATAAGCTCGTTAGTTATTTTTGCTATGCGTTTTTGTGTTGAAATCATTGACGTGTTTCCTTTCGAAAAGCTTCAATTAATGGTACCAAAATAGCGGCGACAATGCCAGCAGAAAAACCATTATTATATAAATTTAATCCAGCATGCAGGCTTCCGACATGTAAAACAACGGATGAATGTAAAAAGCCTGCTAAAATTCCGTATGCCCAACCAAATTCACCTGCAATCGGAGCGAGTGACGTTCCAAATAAGGCTGCAAGTAAAATCGAGGGATCATTAATAGACCATACCTTTAAATAGGAACCGATGACTACACCAATCATTACCGGGATAATGTTTTTAAAATGTTTTCCAAATGCTCCGAATCCTATAACGGCAAAAATTCCACCGATAGTTGGTCCATTTAACTGACCACCAACTATTAAGACGTAAGTAGTAGCGATTAATCCATTGATTCCCATATTGATGAGTGTTGGAGAAAAACCATCTATTAAAATGAAATCACTAACTAGTCGTCCTGAGTGGTGTGTAATCCGTTTGAATTGTTCAATTGATCGTGTATCAGTCAACTCTCCTAGTAGAATCATTACCGTGCAAAGAAAATAGAGATAGCTTCCGATTAAAAGATTATTCCCCTCTCCCCAAATGAGTTGAGATGAGGGGTTATATCCAAAGGATTTAAATAAGGCAACTAAAACGGTAATCATCATACCTGCTGTAAATCCAACATTATAAAGGTTATATCCTTGGTGAACCTTTAAAAAGTGAGAGGCTAGAGGGGGAAGAATAAATCCAATTAGAATTCCTAAGATAATACCGAGTATGATTCGAAGCGGTAAAATAAGTTGAAAGTGAAAGATAATCTCTGTTACGATGGGGGCCATCGCCGTTCCGAATAATGCGATATAGATGTATCTAGCAAAAGGTTGTTTATGATACTTTGCAAATAAGTAGACCCCAATGATGATGGCCCATATATTTAATAAATTCTTACCTAGAAATGAAAAACCAGCAATTAGGAATAGGGAAGCGAAGGTTGCCCCATTAAAGTGGATTTTGTTTTTCCAGAGTAGAAAAATGATAATTAAGGTTAATATTCCAGAGTTAACAAATGCTCCTCCAATTCCACCGATCACGATATAATCAGTGATAAGGGCATCTGGATGAATAATAATTTCATATAAACCGTTTAAAATGTCTTTAAAGGAAGAGGTAATAAATCCAAATCCGATTAAGGAGAGGGCGATAAATATCATGACCCACATTTTATCGGATTCTTTCCAAATTTTTATTTTTTGCCTCTCTATCGTTTCCATCTATCAATCTCCTTTTCTATTAAATGTTATAACTATTATAATATATTGTGGGAATGGTCGTAAATATAACGTTTTCATTAAAATGTAAGAAAGAAGTGGAGAGAATATGGGAAGTACAGGAGAAATGTGGATAAAATAAGGAAAAAATGACACTAAATTGCTTAAAATTTATTTACAAATAAAGTGAATTGGTGTTATTGTTATGTTATAACGTTATAACATCATAATGTATTAACTCTGATGTTATAGTTAGATTTTAGGAGAATTACGTGGAGGGGTATTTTATGCAACAAATGTTAGCGCCAAAAGAAATTGCTGAAGCAACGGTTGGTGTTGGTAAGTATAAGACATCTAAGAAAAATAGTATTGTATTTGTTTCAGCTATGTTGGCAGGACTATTCATTGGACTTGGCTACACAGGATATTTAATTGTATCTGGCATTATGGCAGATGCGGCAGTTGGTAAAGTGGTTGGAGCTTTATTATTCCCTGTGGGATTATTATTAGTTTTAATTGCTGGAGCTGATTTATTTACCGGTAATACGTTAGTCACGATGGCGTGGTATAAAAAAGAAATTAAATTAGGTGATGTAGCAAAAAATCTTAGTATTGTTTGGCTTGGAAACTTAGTTGGAGCTTTATTCTTAGTTGTTTTAGTGTATTATAGTAATACATTTACCGGATCAATAGCTGAAGGTGTGATGCATTTAGCTGAGAAAAAAGTTCATTTAAATATGGTTGAATTATTAACTCGTAGTACGTTATGTAATATTTTAGTTGCAATCACAGTTTATATGTCTTATGCAGCGAAGGATGTTACAGGAAAAGTTATTATTAGTTATATTCCGATTTGGTTATTCGTTATTACAGGATTTGAACACTGCGTGGCAAACATGTTCGTTTTACCAATGGGATATTTACTTGGAGCAGATCTTACGATTGGACAAATTATGGCTAATATTATTCCAGTTACAATCGGAAATATTATAGGTGGGATGTTAGTGACTGCAGCGTACTACTTCTTATTCTTAAAAGATAAAGATCATCATTAAGATGAGGGCTTGTCCGTAAGGGCAAGCTTTTTTAATTTATAGCAACTATTGACGTGATTTTTTAGAAGGTTATGATGATTTTAAATGGATTCATGATTAAAATAGAAATGAATCTCCTAAAATAGAACTAATGTTTGTTTTTGTAACTTTTTAATCTAGGTGAAGTTATGTTATAATGAATCAATATAAAGAGGTGATGAAGGTGTACGCATATTTAAAAGGAACGGTTGCTTATAGCGCTAAAGATTTCGTTGTGATTGAGGTAGCGGGTATTGGATATAAAGTTTATACGGCGAATCCTTATGAATTTAGAAAGGATGAAGCGACACAGGTTTTTACACACCAAGTGGTGTCAGAGAATGATTTAAGTTTGTATGGATTTAAGACGCTTGAGGAACATGATTTGTTTATCAATTTGATTAGTGCAAGAGGCATTGGACCTAAAACAGCTTGTGCGATTTTAGCGATGAAGGATATGAGTGGATTACGTCATGCGATTGAAAATGGTGATGCAAAATATTTATGTAAGTTTCCTAAAATCGGTCCAAAAACTGCGCAACAAATTATCTTGGATTTAAAAGGTAAGTTAGTTGTGCCAGATGCTGCAATTTTTGTCAATAATAGTTTATCTGAGGCGCTTGAAGCTCTACAAGCACTTGGATATGGAGATAAAGAATTAACGAAGGTTAAAAACGCATTTAAAGATACTGATGCTTCTGTTGATGAAATTATTAAAAAAGGTCTACAATTATTAGTTAAGTAATCGATTAGTCCTGATTAATTTTCTATAGTTATTTTATAGGGTCTATAGTTGGGGTGGATAATCAAGCATTTGAATAATCAAGACTGACTTTTATTATCTTGGTTATTAATTGTTATATATAGAAGAGAGGGATAGGATGAAGTCAATGCAACGTATTAATCCATTTGCTATTGGGGGCGCCTTTGTTGAGTATTGCGTTGATAAGGGATACCTTGTGATGGAAGTAATGGATCATGAGGTGAAATATTATTTGACTGAAGAGGGAGAAGTAAAACTTAAAGAGGAATTTGGTATTACTTTGCATGCTTGTGCAAAAATAAAAGAAGGAAGTAGGGAATGAAGATGACAGAAGAACGCTTAGTGACACCAGATGAAGTCATGGGAGATGAGTCTGAATTAAGCTTACGTCCTGAACGTTTAAATCAGTATATCGGACAGACAGCTGTAAAAGAAAATTTACGTATTTTCATTGAAGCGGCTAAAAATCGTAACGAGTCGCTAGATCATGTTTTATTATTCGGACCTCCGGGTCTTGGTAAAACGACATTAGCCACGATTATTGCAAATGAAATGGGTGTTAACATTAAAACAACATCAGGGCCTATGATTGAAAGAAGTGGTGATTTAGCGGCTATTTTATCAGTTCTTGAACCAGGAGATGTTTTATTTATTGATGAGATTCACCGTTTACCTAAATCAATCGAAGAAGTTTTGTATCCAGCGATGGAAGATTATGTTTTAGATATTGTCGTTGGAAAAGATGAGTCAGCACGTTCGATTCGTGTAGATTTAGCGCCATTTACACTGGTTGGGGCAACGACAAGAGCAGGGGATTTATCAGCTCCACTTCGTGATCGTTTTGGTGTTATTAATCGATTAGAGTACTATACAGAAGAGCAGTTAACTTCTATTGTTAAGCGTACGGCGATTGTTTATGAGATTGAGATGGATGATTTAGCCGCACTAGAGTTAGCTCGTCGTTCTCGTGGCACACCTCGTATTGCAAATCGATTATTCCGTCGTGTTCGTGATTATGCCGAGGTAGTAGGGAATGGAGTGATTACACATGATATTGCAAAATTAGCACTTGATCGTTTAGACATTGATGAGTTAGGGCTTGATTATGTGGATCATAAGTATTTAAGAGGAATTATTGAACGCTTTGGTGGTGGTCCTTGTGGAATTGAAGCGATTGCCGCTTCAATCGGGGAGGAATCACAGACGCTTGAAGATGTTTATGAGCCGTATTTACTTCAAATGGGATTTATTAAACGAACACCTCGTGGTCGAGTGATTACACCACAAGCTTGTCATCATTTAGGGATTGAGTATCCGTTAAAATAAAGATTGAAAAAAAGCGATATTTGGTAGATAATTTAAGAAGTAATTAAATTAATTTTGCAACATAGAAAGTTGGTGTTTTATGCGAGTCGATCAGTTTGATTTTGAATTGCCCGATGAATTAATCGCACAGACTCCATTAAAAGATCGCGATACATCGCGTTTAATGGTTTTAAACAAGAAAACGGGTGAGGTAAAACATGAAGTATTTCATGATGTGTTAAATTACTTGCGCCCAAATGATACATTAGTATTAAATAATACGAAGGTCATGCCAGCTAGGTTAATGGGACAAAAACCAGATACAGGAGCCAGCATTGAGGTTTTATTATTAAAACAAGAACAACAAGATTGTTGGGAAACGTTAGTAAAACCTGCTAAGCGTGTTAAAGTTGGGACGATTGTTGAATTTGGAGACGGACGTTTAAAAGCAGAGTGTATTTCAACAGGCGATATGGGAAAACGTGTTTTCAAATTTATGTATGATGGGATTTTCTATGAGGTATTAGATTCACTTGGAGAAATGCCATTACCACCTTATATTACTGAAAAGTTAGATGATCGTGATCGTTATCAAACTGTTTTTGCTAAGGAAATTGGTTCAGCAGCTGCCCCAACAGCAGGGTTACATTTTACTCCTGAATTACTTGAAGAAATTCAAGCTAAAGGGGTTAAAATTGCTTATGTAACGTTGCATGTTGGACTTGGAACGTTTAGACCAGTATCAGTAGATTCTGTCGAAGAACATGATATGCATGCAGAATTTTATCAAATGTCACAAGAAACGGCAGATATTTTAAATCAAACTCATGAGTTAGGTGGACGTATTATTACAGTTGGAACCACTTCAACACGTACACTTGAAACCATTGCTCGTGATCATGGGAAATTTGTGGCTTGTGAAGGATGGACAGATATCTTTATTTATCCGCCGTATCAATTTAAAGGGATTGATGGAATGATTACAAATTTCCATTTACCAAAGTCAACATTAATTATGTTAATTTCATCTTTAGCAGGACAAGATGCTGTGATGAATGCTTATAAAATTGCAGTTGAGGAAAAATATCGTTTCTTTAGTTTTGGAGATGCGATGCTAATTATAGAATAAAATGCAACTAAGATAGTTAAAGTGAGGTGCCAATCTTGGCGATTAAATATGAATTAATACATGAATGTAAACAATCAGGTGCGCGTTATGGAAAATTACACACACCACACGGAAGTTTTGAAACTCCTGTTTTTATGCCTGTTGGAACATTAGCAACGGTTAAAACATTATCACCAGAAGAGTTAGAAAAAATGGGAGCTAAAATTATTTTAGCGAATACATATCATTTATGGTTACAGCCTGGTGAAAAAATTGTGGAAGAAGCCGGAGGGCTTCATAAATTTGAGAATTGGGGCGGAGCTATTTTAACTGACTCTGGTGGATTCCAAGTTTTTAGCTTAAGTAAACTACGTCAAATCTCGGAAGAAGGAGTAACCTTCCGTGATCATCGTAATGGAGCACCATTATTTATGTCACCAGAAATTTCTATCGGTGTTCAGAATTCATTAGGGGCAGATATTATCATGTCATTTGATGAGTGTCCACCATATCCAGCCACTTATGACTATATGAAAGATTCAGTAGAACGTACGATTCGTTGGGCAGAGCGTGGGAAAAATGCTCATAAAAATCCTGATACGCAAGCGTTATTTGGGATTGTTCAAGGTGGGGAATTCCCAGAACTTCGTAAATACTGTGCTGAAAAGTTAGTTGAAATGGATTTCCCAGGATACTCTGTTGGTGGGGTATCAGTTGGAGAACCAAAAGATGTAGCGCGTAAGATGATTTCGTATACAACACCATATTTACCAAAAGATAAACCACGTTATTTAATGGGAGTAGGATCTCCAGATGATTTAATCGATGGAGCTATTTTAGGTATTGATATGTTTGACTGTGTGTTACCAACTCGTATTGCTCGTCACGGAACAGCGATGACTTCAGTTGGTCGTGTTGTGATTAAAAATAAAACTTATGAACGCGATTTTACTCCGTTAGATCCAAACTGCGATTGCTATGCTTGTAAAAATTATACAAAAGCATACATTCGTCACTTGATTAAAGCGAACGAATCATTTGGACAACGTTTAGTGTCTTATCATAACTTACACTTCTTAATCAACTTAATGGAACAAATCCGTGAAGCCATCAAAAACGATCGTTTACTAGACTTCAAAGAAGAATTCTTCGAACAATACGGACTAAACAAACCAGGATCACGCGGATTCTAATAAGAAAAGCGGGGTCCCCACCCTGACGAAGTCAGGTTTACTCCGTAGGTGGGGCTGTTCCTTCTTGAAG